>DZBA01000404.1 GCA_022729775.1 Anaerolinea thermophila
TAGATAGGTAGACGCAAAACTCTTTTCGAGGACTTATCTACTTTAGTTTCCGCTAACTGGTGTTTGACAAATTTGGAATACTGTGTATGTGCGAAAAAACCGATTTTTGTCAACTATTTGGTACATTTTGTGTCAGCTTTTGGCTGCTCGAAAGGCAAAATGAGTAGCAAAAGTGCGGAAAATGCCCTATACACAAGTTGGCGATTCTGTCAAATATGACTTAGCGGAAACTAAAGATCTATAAACTTTAAGTTTAGAAGCGGGAAGCGCGCTTTGCAAGTGGGGATATAATAAGCGGCATAATTTTATATTATCCCTGATAACTTGGATTCAAAAATGAATATCTCCCGCCCTAAAAAAATTGCCTTGATATTTGGAATCGTTTTCCTGATTTTTCTCTATTACTATATTACGTTTCATGGAAGCATAAAAGCCTTTGTGGTGTTCATTGATTCTTGCAACAGGTTGTTTTGCGATTTCTCGCAATATTATTATCGTATGGGAAAACGCGTCTTGATTGAGCCGTTCCCAGTTGCGGGATTTTATTATTCGCCAATCATCGCGTTGTTGTTTAGTTTCTGGCGTTTTTTGCCGCGTGAAGAGGCTGTCTATAACTGGGGTTTTGTTCAGGCGCTGGCGATTATCTTGCTGGCTGCGGTTTGGATGCATTCGGTTCAAAAACGCAAATTCACATTTCGGCTGCTCTATCTTTTTCTCGTGCTGACGGCGATTCCTGTGGTTCACAATTTTAAAGCCGGACAAGTCAGCGTTTTGATTAGCCTATGCTTGTTATCGGCATTGGAACTTTATGAGGCAAACCGAAAAATAGCATCTTCTCTGCTGCTGTCTTTTGGCGCAATCTTCAAGTTTTACCCGCTCATTTTGCTGTTTTATTTTTTTTTCATAGGCGACTATGTCTTTCTGATTCTTTGCGCGTTCTTTTTATTCCTTTTGGGAATTGCCATCCCCGCTTGGTTCATCGGCTTGAAGCCGACCATTCATTTCTATTTTGCGGCTTTTGATTCAGCGGCGACGAGATTTTCCCTTGCAACGGGAAGGATGCCGGGAATTAACGCGCTGTACTTTCCCTTAGTTGCGATGCGGTATTTTGGGGAATTCAATAACCCGGCATGGCTTCCGCTGCTGCAAACGGTCAGTTTTCTCTTTATCGGCGCAAATCTATTTTTGGTATTGCTAATCGCCGCCTCGGAAATAGAATACCGGAATTATTGGGCGTTCTTAATCCTGTTGGCTTCCACGCCTTTTTTTGTGGTAAGTTCGTGGGCGCATTACTTCATTTACTTGCCGGCGTTTCAGGTATTTCTGTTTTATGTCATAAAGAAAGACAAGCACAGGTATTGGAAGTATCCTATCCTATTTGCCTCTATCTTTCTTTCGAGCGTATTTCTATCGAACCTGTTTGCGGAATGGCGATTTTACGCGTATTGGGGATTTCTGGCTTGGGCGAATCTACTGGCGTTATTCTTAGCGTATGCGGAACTAATTCCCCAACTGTCTTTGCGTGAGGCGATTAATAATTATCGGGAAAAATCAAGCGCGGCTATGAACGGTTTGAAAAGCATTTACGGGGGACGGGGAAATTAAGTGAATAGATAAGTGGATGGACGGATGAATAGATAAACAGGTAAACAAGTCCGCTTGTTTACCTGTTTTCTTGTGTACGTGTTTACATCCCTACTCGCGGAAGATTCTCACATGCCTGCGCGGTTCTTTGCCGTAAGAGTGACTGACCAATTCAGCGTTACGCGCGAGTTCATGCTGCAATCTCCGCACGAGCGAAGGTCCGGGGGGTAAATCCACCCAGCGCTCACCGTTGAGGACAGCGGCAATCGCTTGGTGCGTCTGGTCGCGGATGTCGTCCATGCTGTCGCGTGTGGGACGCTGTTCTGCAAGACTGTATAAATCTCCGAGGAATTGCTCGACCTGCGCGACGGTATTTGCGCGTAAAACATAAATCGGCATTCCGCGATGTTCGGCTTCGATGACGGTTTGCTCGCGGTTGCGGTAGTACGTTCTTAAGGTGACAAGAACGTTCGCTTCGTTAACATCTGTCACAACAACAGCAGGCACGCCGAGTCTTTTGGCGGCTTGCATGAGTCGATTCCGCGCGACGCCATAAGCAAAGACGCGCACGGTTTGTAACTTTGCGCCGACGTTGGGCGTGACAATCGCGGGCGGGTTGATTGCTTCGGAACGTTGACTCGTTTCTGATCGCTGCCCTGCTTCGCTCCGCTGACTCGTCTCGAATCGCTGATTCGCTTGCTTTGTCTGGGGACGAGATTCAACCTTGGTGGATGATTTGGGCGGCGCGGCTTTTTCGATTTTTACTTCGCCGGTTTCGTCAATGGCGCGAATCTCTGGCGTGAGGGGTACTTCACGCAGCAGCGCATCTACGCTGGACATAATATCAAGGTGAATGGCAAAGCGCTGGCGATGTTGGATTTCGATTAGCACGTCGAAGGTGGGCGGCGCGCGGCGTTCGAGGACAGTCTTTTGCGTGCCGCGCCGCCGCGCTTCTTCATCGGAGAGCGTGACCGCTTCGATACCGCCGACGAGGTCGGAGAGCGTGGGGTTGAGCAGCAGGTTGTCGAGCGTTTGACCGTGCGCGGTGCCGATAAGCTGCACGCCGCGTTCGGCGATGGTACGCGCGGCAAGGGCTTCGAGCTCGCGCCCGATTTCGTCAATGACGATGACTTCGGGGTTGTGATTCTCGACGGCTTCAATCATCACTTCATGTTGGAGGGTTGGCTCTTTGACTTGCATCCGGCGCGCCTTGCCAACAGCGGGATGCGGCACGTCGCCGTCGCCGCCGATTTCGTTGGAAGTGTCCACGATGACGACGCGCTTCTTTTCTGCGAGGATGCGCGCGGCTTCGCGCAGTAGGGTGGTTTTGCCCACGCCCGGGCGACCGAGGATAAGCACGGACTTGCCCGATTCGATGATGTCTTGGATGATGTCCACTGTGCCGTAGACGGCGCGTCCGACGCGGCAGGTCAGTCCGACGATACTTCCGCGCCGATTGCGGATGGCGG
>DZBA01000405.1 GCA_022729775.1 Anaerolinea thermophila
TTACGCCATGCTTCCGAACCAGCCTTTGCGCTCCATCCATTTTGCGGTTTCCAAAACGGGGACGACGGTCAGTGCGAGACCGGCGATAATGAGCAGGTCGTTGAGCGGCAAACTGAATGTGTTGAAGGCGGCGTGCATGAAGGGCAGGTACACAATCAACGCCAGCAAACCCAGCTCCCACATGATGGCGAGATTAAGCCACTTGTTTGCAAACGGCTGCATAAAGACCGAGTTGCGATCCGAGCGGAAGTTGTACGCCTTGAAGAACTCAAATAACACGACGGAGACAAAGGTCATCGTGCGCGCTTCTTCCGTGCTGCGTCCGGTGTTCATTGCCCACGCAAACAGACTAAGGTTTACGCCAGCAAGCCAAATACCGCCAATGACCATCAGGATGGTGACAGGGCGGGTGAAGATTCCCGTGCGTGGATTGCGCGGCGGGCGTTTCATCAAGTCTTTTTCGGGCGGGTCAACGGCGAGAGCCAGCGCGGGTAAACCATCGGTGGCAAGGTTGATGTAGAGGATTTGCACTGTTTCCAAGGGCAGCGGCATTCCCAAAAGCGAAGAAATCGCCATGAGCAAAATTTCGCCGATGTTGGAAGAGAGCAGGTACATCAAGTATTTTTTGATGTTGCCGAAGATTCCGCGACCTTCTTCCACTGCCGCGACGATGGACGCAAAGTTGTCATCGGTGAGCGTCATCGCGGAGGCTTCTTTGGTCACGTCTGTGCCGGTGATGCCCATCGCGATTCCGATGTCGGCTTTCTTCAGCGCGGGCGCGTCGTTCACGCCGTCGCCGGTCATGGCGACGATGTGCTGATTCTTTTGCAGGGCGGATACCACGCGCAATTTATGCGAGGGCGAAACGCGCGCGTACACTTCGATTTTTTCCACTTCATGCACGAAGTCTTCGTCGCTGATGGCGTCCAACTCCGCGCCGGTGATGACGCGCCCATTCTTCAACAATCCCAATTCGCGCGCGACGGCTTGCGCGGTGACGGGATGGTCGCCTGTAATCATCACGACTTTAATGCCCGCGTCTTCGCAGGTCTTGATGGCATCCTTCGCTTCGGGGCGCGGCGGGTCAATCATGCCGAGCAAACCGAGGAAGGTCATTTCATGTTCGGCGCTTTCGATGTTGGTGTCCGTCTTCATGGCGATTGCCAGTACGCGCAGCGCATCCTGCGCCATGCCTTGCGCCGCGTCGAGGACTTTCTTCTTCGCTTCAGCGTCAAACGCAACTTCGCCATTTGCGGTGAGTTGCTTTGCGCATGAATCAATGATGATTTCCGGCGCGCCTTTGGAATACGCCACATGCTGACCGTCCGCGTTGTGCAGCGTGGTCATGCGTTTGGTTTCAGAGGTGAAGGGGATTTCTTCGATGCGCGGGTATTGCGCGTCGAGGTCGCTCTTCTTCAAGCCAGCCTTTGCCGCCGCGACAACCAACGCGCCTTCGGTCGGGTCGCCTTTGACATGCCAGCGTTTATCACTTTCGTGTTGGACAATGTGCGCGTCAGAGGCAAGCGTCGCGCCGGTCAATAATTTCTTCAATGCTTCGGAGGGTTGCGCCTCTGCGCCATTGAGCGAAAACTTGCCGTGAGGTTCATACCCCGCGCCGCTGATGTCGAATACTTCGCCAGCCGCGTACACTTTGCGCGCGGTCATTTCATCTTTTGTGAGTGTGCCGGTTTTGTCGGAACAAATGACTGACGTGCTGCCGAGCGTTTCCACGGCGGGCAGTCTGCGCACGAGCGCGTGACGTTTGACCATGCGTTGAACGCCGATGGCTAATGAAATCGTCACCACGGCGGGCAGCGCTTCGGGGACGACAGCCACCGCGAGCGCGATACCGAACAACATCATCTCGATGATGGGCTGTCCGCGGAAGAGACCAATTGCCACAATGACCGCCACGATGGCAAACGCCGCGCGCGCCAGGTTTGCCCCAACTTTGTCGAGGTTATCTTGCAGCGGGGTTTGTCCTGTTTCCACTGTTTGCAGCAGTTTGGCAATTTTGCCGAACTCGGTATTCATGCCCGTAGAGGTAGCCACTGCGCGTCCGCGCCCGTAAGTTGCGGCGGTTCCAGCGTATATCATATTTTTTCTGTCGCCAATCGCAAGGTCGGGCTTGTCGAGCGCGGTGATTTTCTTCTCGACCGGGACGGATTCGCCGGTGAGCGCGGCTTCTTCGATTTGCAGGTTGACAGATTCGATCAGGCGCGAATCTGCGGGAATTTTATCGCCCGCGCGAATCAGAACCACATCGCCAGGGACAACCTCCCGCGCGGGGATTTCAACTTCATCCCCATCGCGCATGACGGCGGCGGTGGGCGCAGCCATTTCGCGCAGCGCTTCGATGGCGCGTTCGGCGCGGTATTCTTGCACAAATCCCAGCACGACGGCGAACAGCACAATGATGCCGATGACAATGGCATCCAGCCCTTCGCCGACAAAAGCGGAGAATACAGCCGCAACCAGCAGGATGATGATAAGCACATTCTTGAATTGTTCAGCGAGCAACTCCCAGGGCGAAACGCGGTGCGCTGCCTGTAATTCATTCGGTCCATGCTGAGCGAGTCGTTTTACCGCTTCATCAGCGGTCAAGCCGTGTTCTTGAGTCGAAAGGCTTTTATAAACTTCATCAACCTCCAGCGCGTACCAATCTTTTTGCTTTGTTTCTTCTGCCATGCAAGAACTCCTGATGAAAAAAATACAGACCTGACAGGTTTCCAGTGCGGGTAACGCGGGCAAACAGATTTGCGTGAAAACCTGTCAGGTCTTTTTTGCCCGTTAATTAAAACGAGACCACCACGCCTCCGTGATGGTCTCGCCAACGTTTCATAACGCACAAACCGCCGATGGCTCTCGCCAATGGTATGACGACGATTTATCCTGCGGGGTCACAGGCGGCTACTCCCCAAACGTTATGAGTTTATCATAAAAGGCGAGCTTACGGAAATTCCAAGTCGCGCGCAAAGGTTGTCACCTGGGACTGCAAAATCTCCCGATTTTGCCTCGAAAGTCAGGAGACTTTCGAATCCGTC
>DZBA01000072.1 GCA_022729775.1 Anaerolinea thermophila
GAATGTTGTTGATTCATCGGGCTGGATTGAATATGCGGCGGACGAAGAAAATGCGGATTTTTTTGAGCGCCCCATCAACGATCAAGATAATCTGCTGGTTCCCACCGTCTGTATTTACGAAGTATTCAAACGAGTTTTGCGCGAGTTTGGTGAAGAACGCGCGCTGGAAGTCATCGGGCAAATGTCATTAGGGGAAGTGGTGGAACTGGATCGCCAGATCGCCATCAATGCCGCGCAAATTTCGACTGAACTAAAACTAGCAATGGCAGACAGTATCATCCTCGCCACCGCCCGCCTACGCAATGCCACCCTTTGGACACAGGACGAACACTTCAAAGACCTCGACGGTGTCAAATATATCGAAAAGAAGTATTCTTGAAAGAATTGGTCGAAAAGGTACTCGGTCAGCATTGAAGGGCTCATCAAAGCGGCGGAAAATTTGGATAAGTTGGGCATTGCCTGCGATCATTTCACTACTCTCCAGCCACCATTTCTGCTAAAATCGGCGGGCGATGAAGAAAAAAACTTCCGACTTTATCTACCTCAGTTATGGATTAGCCATCGGCGGGGTGATAGCTGCATTCATAGCGTCTGCCATCTTTTTTGTGTCGAATGATACCGCCGCGCTGAGGCTGATTCCCCCACCGACCGAAACGCCCGCGCCGCCTACATCCACGCCTGAGACTGTTTTGTCCCCGCTGCCTGAACCGCAGTTTACAATGACGCCCACGCCCACCTTCACCCCCACGCCGACTTTTGTGTTCCTCGTTTCGCCGACAGTCACAGATACGCCGTCGCCCATTGCAACGCTCAACGCCGGCGAACAAAAAGCGTTGACCGGCGAACTGTATTTTGTGGGACCTCTATCACAAGAAGAACAACTCAACTTATATAATACATCCATTAATTTTATTGCGCCGACAACCAAAGAGAGCATCAGAATCGGTGAGCAGGTGGCAAGCAATGGCTTTGGCTCGCCGACCTTGATTTGCGGTCCATTATCTGTGGGAATATTAAAAAGTTCCGGGCTGCTTCCATCTGAAATTGTTCCCATTGATTTTTGGTTATTGAATCCCTATGTAAAAAAAGACCGCGCGCTGCTGGATCGCACCTTCCCCGAAGGGCAATACGAACATCACGACACCAGCATTTCGATTAACCGATTTGACTTCAGCGCCTTTCCGCTGTTACCCGGCGACTTTCTTTATCTCAAACACGGCTCGGGCGGAAACTTCGACCACATGCTGGTCATCAACCGCGTAGATGTTCAGGGGCGCGCATATTCGGTCACCAATTACAATAACGGCAAAGAATTCATTATCAATGAGGTCATGCTTTACGACTTGAACGACCCCAACGCGGGCATGTTCAAAACGTGGATGAAAAAAAGGAACGCGATAGAAGGCTCAACCGGCTTTGGCGGATTTGAACTTTGGCGTAGAATCAACCCATGAATAAAAATATCACAACCATTATTTTTGACTTTGGCGGCGTGCTAATCAATTGGGATCCGCGCCACCTCTATCGTCGCTTATTCACCGACCTGCAAGAGATGGAAAAATTTCTCACGGATATTGATTTCATGGAATGGAACGCGCACCAGGACAAGGGACGCCCTTTCGCGGAAGGCGTGCAGAGTCTTTCAATGCAATTCCCCCATTACGCGGATTTAATCCGCGCTTATCATGAACAGTGGCGCGAATCCATTACCGGTCAGATTCAAGGCTCGGTGGATATTTTGCGCGCGCTCAAAGAGAAAGGCTATCCGTTGTATGGGTTGAGCAATTGGTCTAACGAAACGTTTCCCCTTGCGCGCGACATGTTTCCTTTCTTCACGATGTTCGATGACATCATCCTTTCCGGCAAAGTGAATCTGATCAAGCCCGACCCCGCGATTTTTGAATTCTGCCTGCATAAAATTGGCAAGCCCGCGAATGAATGTTTATTCATTGACGATTCGAGCGCGAATGTTGCCGCCGCGCGCCAACTTGGATTCGATGTCGTCTTGTTTACCTCGCCTGAACAATTAACCAGCGAATTGGAAAAACGCAAAATTCTATAATCCACGAGGAATCCATGAGCCTGAAACAACACATCGAAATTATGTTGCCCGCGATAGAAGACGAATTAAAAAAACAAGTTGCGCGGTTGGATGCAGACCGCACGCGACCCTTTCACGAAATGTTGACCTATCACATGGGCTGGACAGGCGAAGGCGCGGGAAAGGAAGCGACAGGCAAGCGTATCCGCCCGTTGATGGTTTTGCTCACAGCGGCATCCTGCGGCACGGATTTTAATGCCGCGCTGCCTGCCGCCGCCGCAGTGGAACTTGTCCACAATTTCAGTTTGGTGCATGACGACGTGCAGGATAATTCGGACAAGCGGCGCGGCAGGTCTACCGTGTGGACAATTTGGGGCGTGCCGATGGCGATCAATGTGGGGGATGCGTTGTTTGTCATCTCGAATCAGGCGATGATGGATTTGGCGCGCGTGTACCCTGCCGGCGTTGCGTTACGCGCCGCGTCTATTTTGCACGATACTTGTCTCGACCTGACACGCGGACAATTCCTTGATATGTCTTATGAAGAGCGCGCAGATTTGAACATCGAAGATTATTTTCCGATGATCGGGGGAAAAACCTCCGCGTTGCTTTCCGCGTGTACACATATCGGCGCGCTGCTTGGCGGCGCGGATGAATCGGCGCAGGAATCTTATCGCGCGTTTGGTTATCACTTGGGATTGGCATTTCAAATTCAAGATGACATCCTCGGCATTTGGGGTGACGAATCGTTGACGGGGAAATCCAGCGCGGGCGACCTCGTCGAGGGGAAGAACTCGCTGCCGGTTTTGTATGGGCTTGGCAAGGGCGGAAAATTTGCCAAGAGGTGGAGTCAGGGCGCAATCACTGCGGGCGAAGTGAGCGCGGTTGCGGCGCAGCTCGAAAGCGAAGGCGGAAAAAGTTACGCGGAGGAAATGTCTGTAACTGAGACGCAAACCGCGCTGGGACATTTACAGCGCGCGAATCCGCGCGGCGCAGCAGGTGAAGCGCTGCTCGAATTGGCGAATATTCTTCTAAAACGAAATCAATAAATTGCTTGACATTTCTGGCAGTTATTTATATAATCCCTGTCGCCTTCCTTGCTAGCTCAATAGGCGGAGCGAGCGGCTGTTAACCGCTAGGTTCCAGGTTCAAATCCTGGGCAAGGAGCCAAAAAATCCGAGTTCTTAAAGAACTCGGATTTTTGTTTACTTTAAATCATGGGGTGGCATGGAAATTTCAGCAGGTCCCGCGAAGCCGTGTTTTTCCTGAAAGAATACCCGCCCGTGAGATGGGACTTCGCAGCCGGGTTCGTCCACAAAGGTCACCTCGGGATAGTTCGAAGCGAGCGGGTCAAAGATAATTTTGCCGCCTTCACAACGCCAGACCTCGATGATGTAAATGAACATGCTGTCGTCTTCTTCATCGCCGGCGCGGAGGACGACTTCGCTCCAATTGACGGTGACGTTGTTCCCATCGCGTTTGGCGCTGTACACAGTCGGCGCGGAATAATACGGCGAGACGGGCAGTTTGTAATCAGATGGGTACACAACTTTGAGCGTTTGCGGGTCGCCTTCGATTTCGATGAACTTCGCGTTTACCCAGCATTTGTTTTTTCCTTCCACCATCACCCAGTTATTGCCGCCTGTGCGCCCGATGATTTTAATATTTGCGCCTTTGTTCAACCCATAAAGATAAAGATATTCCGCGCCGGGTCCATAACGGCAGCTGAGTAATTCTTTTACGGTTGCCTTGAGGCTTTCCACAACAGGGATTGGGGTCAAGGTCGGCGTGCTGGTTTCAGTTGGGGTGGGGGTGAAGGTTGATGTTGGCGCGGGTGTTTCTGTCGGTGGCGGTGTGTGGGTGGCTGTGGCTGCAACAGTTTGCGTGGATGTGGGCTGGGCAACGGGCGGAGTCGCGCCGAGGTTGCACGCGGTCAGAATGAAAATAAGTGGGATAATCAAATAGTGTCTCATAAGCTCCTCTATCTTTCTTTAGAATTTTATCTATTTTTTGCGCGCTGTTTTGAACTGCTTTATTGTAAAACATAATCGCGCGGCTCATTTTCTTTGGGGTGGTAAAATATTCAAAGTCTTTTTTTGTTGTGGAGAATTTTCCAGTGTTAAAAAATAAATTGACAAAACTATTCGAGCGCGAAGAAATTGCGATTCCCTTTATCACAACTTTATTGGTCATCCTTGCTTATGGATTGCTCGCCCCCTGGCTGGGATTTTATTGGGACGACCAACCCTTCGCGTGGTTTTTGCGTTTCTTCGGTCCTGGCGAATTCATCGAAGCGTTCCGTCCCTTCCGCCCGCTGCTGGGACCCATCTTCACTGTCACGACCACGCTCTTCGGCGGACATCCGCTCACATGGCAGGTTGTTGGGCTGGTCATGCGCGTCCTGCTTTCGCTCGCGCTGTGGTACACGCTGCGCCTGACGTGGCCCTTCGAAAAGTGGAATCTGGCATGGGTGGTTTTTCTCTTCACCGTGTATCCAGCCTTTCAACAGCAATGGGTCGCGCTGACTCATGTGAATCAGGAAATGATTCCGCTGCTGTTTTTGCTCTTGTCCTTTGCTGCGACTGCTGCCGCCATCCGCAACGAACGCCGCAAAAAAATCCTGACAGCCCTCGCGCTTTTTCTGCAAATCCTCGGACTCTTCTCCACCGAATATTTCTTCGGTCTTGAAGTGTTGCGCTTTTTCTTTTTACTGGCAATCTTCACCGAAGCCTTTATCCCGCGCAGGGAAGCGCTCCGCGATGCGGTTGTTCACTGGCTGCCCTATCTGTTCGTGTGGATTGTCAACGCCGCGTGGACGTACATGTATCACCATTCTGCCGCGTATGATTCCTATCAAATCAGCATTTTGTCCAGCGCGGTTATTTCTCCGTTGGCGCTCTTGAATGAATTTATCAATACGATTTTAGTTTCGGGTTTCATCGCGTGGTTGAATACGTTTAGTTTGGTTTCATTTATCAATGGCACATTGACCCAACTCATTGCGCTTGCCATTTTGTTGATGACGGGCGCGGGCGTTTTTCTGTATATGAAATTTACTGCGCGCGAAACCGTCAGCGATGATTGGAGCTGGCAGGCAATGCTCACAGGTTTGATTGCCATCTTCGCGGGACGACTCCCTTCGTGGGCGGCGGGGCTTCCGCTCAAGATTGAATTCGATTACGACCGCTTTATGATCTCGATCATGCTCGGCGCAAGTTTGTTCATCGTCGGGCTGGCAAATTTTGTGCTGAAAGATGGCAAACGCAAGACGATCATCCTCAGCCTGCTGGTGGGACTTTCCACCGCGTATCAATTCAGCATTGCGAACACGTTCCGCCGCGATTGGGAAAATCAGCAAAAAATATTCTGGGAGCTGACATGGCGCATCCCGTCCATGCCCGCGGGGACAACGCTGCTGACCTACGAATTGCCGCTCAAATACGCATCGGACATGCAAGTCACCGCGCCGCTCAATTGGGCATACGCGCCCGATTTGAACAGCCGCGAGATGCCGTACATTCTCGTTTATATCAAGAGCCGATATAACTCGCAAATTCTGCCATCGCTCAAACCAAACACGCCCATTGACTTCAACTATCGCACCGCGCATTTCAGCGGCTCGACCTCAGACAGCATTGTGATTTACAAAGACGCGGACGGCTGTCTGCGCGTGCTAGATTCAGTGTACGGCACGGAAGAAACCGTGCTGGGCGCAAGTTATTTTTTGACCGACGCGATTCCACTTTCCAATCCCGATTTGATCCAAACCTCCGCGCCGCAGCCCAAACTGGAAAAGAGCATCTTCGGCAGCGAACCCGCGCACGGCTGGTGTTACTTCTATGCCAAAGCTGAACTCGCGCGGCAGGAATCAAAATGGGAGGATGTCGTCAAGTTATACAAGCAGGCGCAAAAGAATGGCTTTAGCGTTTCGATGCCTGTTGAAAACCTGCCCTTCATCGAAGCCTTCGCGCGGACAGGTCAAACTGAGGACGCGTTGAAGTTAACCGAGGTCACATTAAAAACGCAAAAGGATTTATGTCCCGCTGTCTTGACATTGTGGGAGCGCGTCGCGCAAAACACTTCGGTCAACATGGATGAAGTTAACGCTGTAATCAAAAAGAATGGATGTAAACCGTAAACGGAATCCAGAAGTTCTACTTCTGGGAGTCTGCAAGTAGAACTTGCAGACTCTAATCTTTTGGAGAACAATGCAAAAATTTTTAGAACTATTGTCACAAAAAACTTTAGTCGCTGACGGCGCAATGGGGACGATGCTGCACGCGCGCGGTGTGGGCTTCGATAAATGCTTCGACGAATTGAACATCACCAACCCCGCCGCCATTGCGGAAATTCACCGCGAATACATCGAGGCGGGCGCGGATTTAATCATCACCAACACGTTCAGCGCGAATCATTTCAAGTTGGGAAAATTTGGGTTACAGCATGAAGTGGAAAAAATAAACCGCGCGGGAGTCGAGCTTGCCAAACGGGTCGTTGCCGCGTCGTTCAGGGATGTGTTGATTGCGGGCGATGTCGGTCCGCTGGGGGTGCGAATCGCCCCGTATGGACGAGTCAAACCGGAGGAAGCGCGCGCCGCGTTCGCGCAGCAAATCAAAGCGCTGGCAGAGGCGGGCGCGGATTTGATCATCATCGAAACCATCAGCGATTTATACGAAATTCAAGAAGCCATCAAAGCCGCAAAGCAAACCTGCGATCTGCCCGTTGTCGCGTCCATCACTTTCACGCGCGATGACAGAACCTTGCTCGGTGACGAGTCGATGCAAGTCGCGCGAAAAATTCAGGAAGCGGGCGCGGACGTGATCGGCGTCAATTGCTCCGGCGGACCTTCGCAGCTGTTGCGCATTCTCAAACAAATGCGACAGGTTGCGCCCGATGCGAAATTTTGGGTCAAACCAAACGCGGGCTGGCCCGAACAAGTCAGCGGGCGGATTATGTATCCCGCCGACGCGGAATATTTTGGCGAGTACGCGGTCTCGTTCCGCGCGGCTGGCGCAAACGCGGTGGGCGGCTGCTGCGGCACAACGCCCCAACACATTGCGGCGATGAAGAAGGCGCTGGATACAACGCCGATTAAAGTTGAAATTATTCAGACTTCCGAAGTCTTGGAGACTTCGGAAGTCTCGGAGGTTGAACCGCCAACTGAGTTCGCGCAGAAACTCGCGGCGGGAAAATTTTGCACCTGCGTCGAAATGGATCCGCCGCGCGGACTCTCCGCGCATAAATTACTCGCGGGCGCGTCATTGCTCCACGATGCCGGCGCGGATGTGATCAACGTCGCGGATTCTCCGATGGCGCGCATGAGAATGTCCGCGTGGGCAGTGTGCGATTTGGTGCAGAGAAAAGTTGGCGTGGAAACCACGCTGCACTTTCCCACTCGCGGAAGAAACCTGCTGCGCGTACAAGGCGATTTGCTCGCGTCACACGCAATCGGTCTGCGGAATATTTTCGTCGTTATGGGCGACCCGACTTCCATCGGCGATTATCCCGAAGCGATGGATAACTATGACCTTGTGCCTTCTGGTTTGATCAAACTGATCAAGCAGGGATTCAACATGGGCTTGGATCACTCTGGCGTGAGCATCGGTCAGCCCACGAATTTCTTCGTCGGCGCGGCGCTGAACCTTTGCCCGCAGGATATGGACGCGGAGATCAAGAATCTCCAGCGCAAGATCAAAGCGGGCGCGGATTTTTTCCTCACGCAGCCGATTTACAACCCCGAAGACGGCGAGAAATTTCTCGCGCGTTATGAATTGAAACATGGAAAATTGCAGCAGCCTGTTCTGGCGGGCATCCTGCCGCTGGTCAGCATCAAACACGCAAACTTTTTGCACCATGAAGTGCCGGGCATTTACATCCCCGATGCCGCGCTGAAGCGCATCGAATCCGCTGGCGAAGAAGGCGCAAAAGTCGGCGTTGAATTAGTGGTTGAAATGGTCGAAAAAATCAAAGGATGGGCAAGCGGAATTTACATCATGCCGCAGTTCCATCGTTATGACATGGTCGCGGATATTATCGAAGCGGTGGGGAAGTAGACAGGTTTACTTGTCTACTTGTCTACATCCACAGAGGCAATATGTTACTTACGATAGACATTGGCAACACAAACTTAACACTTGGATTATACGAAGGCGCTCAACTCGGCGCGCATTGGCGGTTAGCCACCGATCACAAACGGATGCCTGATGAATACGGCTTGCAGTTTTTGGGATTGCTGCAAAACGCGGAAAAATCGCTCAAAGACTTGAGCGGCGTTGTGCTTGCGTCTGTCGTCCCACCGTTGACCGGACGCGTGATTCAAGCGTGCCGCGAATATCTCAAACAAGAGCCGCTGGTGGTGGACACCGGAATCAAAACGGGAATCAAAATCCGCTATGAAGACCCGAAAGCCGTCGGCGCGGATCGCGTGTGCGATGCTGTCGCGGTGATGAAGATGTATGGCGGTCCCGCCTGCGTGGTGGATTTTGGAACCGCGACCACGTTCAACGCAATCACAAAAGATGGCGAATATCTCGGCGGCGCAATTACCGCGGGAATTAATCTCGCGGCAGAGGCGTTATACACGCGCGCGGCAAAACTCCCGCGCATTGATTTGCAAACGCCGCCTTCGGTCATCGGGCGGAACACGGTTCATGCGATGCAATCGGGTTTGCTCTTTGGCTATGTTTGCATGGTCGAGGGAATGGTCGCGCGTTTCAAAAAGGAATTGGGCGACGATATGAAAGTTGTCGCAACCGGCGGGCTGGCAGAAGTCGTCGCAAAAGAAACAAAGGTTGTCAACATCATCGCGCCGTGGCTGACACTCGACGGGCTGCGGCTGATTTGGGAAATGAATCAGAAATAGCGATGAAGAAGAAATGGATGTGGGCTGCTGTGGGTGTTTTCTTCCTGCTTGCCTGCCAAACTGTGACTTCGATGGTTGCGCCAACACAGCAGGCGGCGTGGGATGTATCTCCCATTGCGTACCCAACGATGACACAAACTTCCACGCCGACAGAAACCGTTACGCCCAGCGTTACGCCAACGGACACCCCCGTGCCAACGTGGACGGTTTCGCCGACTTCCACGCTTGAACTGGTCTGGCAGGGACCTTATGAACTGACGCTTCCCATTTTGCTATATCATCACATTGCCACGTCGCGCCACGAAAGCCGTTATTACGTCACGCCTGAGAAGTTCGATGAGCAGATGAATTTGCTGCGTAATTGGGGATATACCACCATCACGCTCGATATGCTTGTCACGGCAATCAAAATAGGCGCGGAACTGCCCGCGCGTCCGGTTATTATTACTTTCGATGACGGGCAGGAAAACGTATACGCCAATGCGTTTCCCATCATGGAAAAATATGGCTTCAAGGGCGTTGTCTACATTGTGGGGACGTATTTGGACGCGCCGACTTTTATGACCACCGAGCAGGTCAAACAACTGACGGCTTCCGGTTGGGAGGTGGGAAGTCACAGCATGAGGCATAAAGATTTAACAACACAAGACGCCAAAGACCAACTGTATGAAATCTCCGAGTCGCGTAAATATTTGGAATCACAGATTGGCGTCCCTGTAAAAAGTTTTGCCTACCCCTTTGGGTTTGCAGACGATACTTCATTTGAATTGGTACACAACGCGGGATATACGTCCGCGATGGGGGTGGGATTTTCCCACGCGCAGGGGACGGGCAATATTTATCTATTGCAGCGCCGCGATATACAGGGCGGCTATAACTTAATTAAATTCGCGTCTTTTCTCCCCTGGGGTGGCGACGCTTCTTTTCTGCCGACGGAGTTTCCTACTCCGCTGCCAGAGGATATACAAACACCGTAATATTATGCTTCCATTCCTTCGGGGTTATCGTTATCTTTTACCCGCAGCAGCACAACGCCAATCAATAACAACGCGCTGCCGATGAGCTGCGGCGTGGTCAGAATTTCATTCAAGAAGAGATATGCCCAAACCCCGGTGAAGGCTGGCTCCAGCGTGGCGATCAAATTGGAAACAGTGGGGGACAGGTATCGGATGCTCAACGTATAGAATCCAAACCCACCGAGGGTGGGCGCAACGCCGAGGAAGAAGAGCAATCCCCAACCGCTGACCGAATCCCCGAGCCGCATTAAGTCTGAAAAAATGGGCTGACGGGTGATGAAGATGTCGCTGCCGATGGTGAAAAAGAACAGGAAGAACGTCGCCCATGAAAAACTATAAAGCAGCGCAGTCCATGAATCAATTTTTGCATCCGAAGTGTGTTTGCCTTGCAGGTTGTAGATTGCAAACAGCAAACCCGAAAGTAAGCCAAAGATAATTCCAAGCGGATTCAAATTCCACGACGCGGGGTCATACGCGCCTGAGACAAAGACGATTCCGCTGAGGCTTAAAATGATGGAGAAGATTTTAATCGCGTTGAATCTTTCCTTCAACCAAAAATAACTGAGGAGCGCCGTCATCGCGGGGGAGCTGAAAGCCATCACCGTCGCCACTGCCGCGCCATTGTACTGCACGGAAAATGTCCACATCGAGTTGAAGACCGCGAGCGTAAATCCGTAAAAAACCATGAAGCCCCAATGTTTGCGTTCAAGGCGAAACAACGCGCGGCTGAAAATCAGCAGCCCGACCACCATCCCAAACGATACGAACAAATCGCGCCAGAATGCAAGGATCAACGAGGGTAGGGAGTAGTGCTTGCTTAGATAACTGATAATTGGTCCCGTTGTTGACCAAATCACTGTCGCCGTAAGCGCGATGAGAAACCCCTGTGATGAGCGCGATGACGTTTTCATGTTGGCTGGCTTTTATTGCTTGCGCAGTTGCGCCGTTTTGCAGCGTTTCGCAAGATCGCGCATTTGTGAGAAAGTGACAGGCTTTTCCAAAACAAGATTTGCGCTGTTCTGGTGAAACTGAGATAGATTTGAATCCGCGGTTGCCACGATCACTTTGGTTTCTTTCAAGTGGCTTGCAGAGCGGATGTAATCGAGCAGGACTTCACCGTTCACTTCTGGAAGGTGCATATCCAACACGACCAATAACGGCGCTTCCTGCCCGAGTCGCGACAGGGCTGTTTTTCCGTTGTAAATAATTTCGGACTGAAAGCCTGCCGCTTCCACTGCCTTTGAAAAAATTTTCGATATATCTTCATTATCTTCAATGATAAAAGCTATGTTGTCCATGATGTGCTGACCTATTTCCTTAACAAATCCTCGGCAACATTTCACCTGCCAGCATATCCACGATGCGAGTACTGCCCAGCGCGGTTTTTAGCAACACACGCGATTTTGGCTCTTCCGCGACGTGACCGATCATCACCGCGCCTTCGCCGTAACGGGTTTTCTTCATCGCGGATAAAACTTTTTCCGCGTCCTCTTTTGCGACGATGGCAATCAGTTTGCCTTCATTGGCAACATACAGCGCGTCAAAGCCGAGCATTTCACACGCAGCATTGACTTCAGGATGAACGGGGATGGTTTGCTCATCCAAAATGATTCCGACTTTCGATTGCGCCGCGATTTCATTCAACGTAGTGGCGAGTCCGCCGCGCGTGGGGTCACGCAGCACGTGGATATTTTTACTCGCGTCGAGAATCGCCTCAATCAGATGATTCAGCGGGGCGACATCGCTCTGGATAGAAGATTCAAATCCCAGTTCGCCGCGCGCGCCAAGCACCGCGATTCCATGATCGCCCATCGAGCCAGAGAGGATGACCACGTCACCGGGCTTTGCATTCGCGCCGCTGATTTGAACACCCCCACGCACCACGCCCACGCCTGCCGTCGTGATGTAAAGTCCATCAGCCTTACCTTTTTGCACAACTTTCGTGTCGCCCGCAACGATTTGTACGCCCGCTTCTTCCGCCGCCGCGCGCATGGATTCCACCACGCGCTTAAGCACATCCATTTGCAAGCCTTCTTCGAGGATAAATCCAGCAGTGAGATACAACGGCTTCGCGCCGAGCATTGCCACATCATTGACTGTGCCGCACACCGCAAGTTTGCCAATGTCGCCGCCGGGGAAGAACAGCGGAAACACGACATGCGCGTCCGTGCTGATGGATAATTTTCCATGTTCGGGCATGACCAATGCCGCGTCATCACCCGCATTCAACGCGGAGTTTTGAAACGCGGACACAAACGCCTGCTGAATCAAACGGTGACTCATCCGTCCGCCCGCGCCATGTCCCATGACAATTTGCTCATCATGCGGCAGCGGCGGCGCGCATACCGCGCCTTCGATGTTTACTGTTTCGTCTGTCATTTATTTTCCTCGGAGTCCCGAAGTTTTACTTCGGGATAACCGCAAGTAGAACTTGCGGATTCCTCTTACCTTCCATATTTATAATACGCCGCGCACGCGCCCTCGGATGACACCATCGTCGCGCCGAGCGGATTTTCGGTTGTGCATTGCTTTCCAAACGCGGAGCAATCGTGCGGCTTCTTCAAGCCTTGCAAAATTTGTCCCGCAATGCACAGCGGAGATTCCTG
>DZBA01000406.1:0-1483 GCA_022729775.1 Anaerolinea thermophila
CCCGCGATTCCGCTCGGCGTGGGCTTGGAGTTTGCGAAGGGCGAAGGTCCCATCTTAAAAAATCCCGTCCGCACGATGGAGGATGTGAAGAATCTGCGCCCCGTGAATCCCGACTCCGATTTGGGATATGTGATGGAAGCGATTCGCATTCTGCGCCGCGAATTGACCGTCCCGCTGATTGGATTCTGCGGCGCGCCATTTACTGTCGCCTCGTATATTATCGAAGGCGGCTCGTCGCGCGAATTTCTCAAAACCAAAGCGATGATGTACTCCGCGCCCGAAGTCTGGCACGCATTGATGGAAAAACTCTCCGTCGTGTTGAGTGATTATCTCGTGGCGCAAATCCGCGCGGGCGCGCAAACGGTTCAAGTTTTCGACTCGTGGGTCGGCGCATTAAGCCCCGCTGATTACGAAGAGTTCGTCCTGCCGTATTCGCAAAAGATTTTACAGGACGCAAAAAAAGAAAACGTCCCCGTGATTCATTTCGGCACAAACACCACCACCCTGCTCCCGTTGATGAAACGCGCAGGCGGCGATGTGCTGGGACTCGACTGGCGGATTCCGCTCGATGACGGCTGGAAAATCATCGGCGAGGATGTCGCGGTGCAAGGCAATCTCGACCCGACGCTTCTCTTCGCGCCGCTGCCTGAAATCAAAAAACGCGTGCATGATATTTTGAATCGCGCGGATGGTCGCCCTGGTCACATCT
Source organism: Anaerolinea thermophila (assembly GCA_022729775.1). Taxonomy (GTDB): domain Bacteria; phylum Chloroflexota; class Anaerolineae; order Anaerolineales; family Villigracilaceae; genus Villigracilis. The sequence continues at coordinate 710 of DZBA01000406.1, forward strand.
TCAACTTGGGACATGGCATTTTGCAGCATACACCTGTTGATAATGTCAAGGCTGTGGTGGATATGGTGCATGAGTTTAAGGTTGCAGGTTAGAAGGTTGAAGGTTGCAGGTTAAAGGTTTAAGGTTACATGATGAATTTGAATTATCTTGGTGTCACGGCGGCGGTCACAGCATTTTTATCTATTTGGATTGGGCATGTTGCCGTCCGCAAAATCGAAGCCATCTCCCCGAACATCTGGCTGCCTGTCGCTGTTTCGGCTTTGCTTGGTTTGCTCGTTGAATGGCTCTCACTTTCAACATCAAACCTGCAACTTTCAACTGTCTTCGGCATTGTCGGCGTGACATTACTCTGGGACGCATTTGAATTCATCCGCCAGCAGAAGCGAATCCGCAAGGGACACGCGCCCGCGAACCCGAACAATCCGCGCCACGCGGCGATTCTCGCGGACCCGAATTTTCATGCCACCACCGAAGATTTGCTCAACTGCGAACCAATAGGTAAACAGGTAAATAGGTAGACAAGGAAACGGGTATGTTTGGAATTTTAGTTGGAATCATTACACTTCTTATCATTGGACTTGGCTTTCCGTTGGTGATACGCGGTGAAAGAATTTTTGGTTATGTTGTCTGGCCCTACATGATGGGAATTGGATTTCTCATCATCGCTGTGTCGTTGTTCATCCAAAATGATTGGGCATGCGTCATTGTCGCCGTCGTCGGCGCGACCTTTGTCTGGGGCAGCACCGAACTCAAAGAGCAAGCCGTCCGCGCGGA
>DZBA01000406.1:1583-3030 GCA_022729775.1 Anaerolinea thermophila
CAATTTATCATCGAAGGCGGACCTGATACCTTTCTCGCGTCCAAACCCTGGGGCGTGGCGTTGTGCAAAGAATTGGGGCTTGGCGAAAGATTGCACGGCACAAACCCGAATAACAAAAGCACGTTTGTCTTAAACAAAAATCGTTTGTTGCCCTTGCCCGAAGGACTCGCCATGATGATTCCTTCGGACATCCCATCCATTTTGCGCTCGCGCTTAATTTCGTGGGGCGGAAAGATTCGCATGGGGCTGGATTTTCTCCAACCCGCGAAAAAATTCAGCGAGGACGAATCACTCGGCTCGTTTGTCTCCCGCCGTTTGGGACGTGAAGCCTACGAGAATCTCATCGAGCCGCTCATGTCGGGAATCTACGCAGGCGATGGCGACCAACTTTCGCTCATGTCCACCTTCCCCTATCTGCGCGACCTCGAAGTCAAGCATGGCAGCCTCGCACGCGGCGCAATCGAAATGCGCAAGAAGATGAATGCGGGCGGGCAAAAAGTGCAAGGTTCGCGCTCTGCGTTTTTGACTCCCACTACAGGGCTTGCAGAAATTGTCGAAGCGTTGATTGCTCACTTGCAATCTCGTAATATTGATATGCGCTTGAATACGCGCGTGACAAAAATTACCAATTACCAATCACCAATTACCAAGTACCAAGTTGAACTTGACACCGAAACACTTGACACCGATTCACTGATTCTCGCCACCCCTGCCCCTGTCAGCGGGAAACTTTTAGCATTCGACCAGGATTTATCATCCATATTGCAGGGCATTCCCTACGCTTCAACCGCAACTGTCACACTTGCGTATCGTCAATCTGATTTGTCCCGCCCACTGGATGGATACGGCTACGTCATTCCGCGCCGCGAGGGACGCAAAGCGCTCGCCTGCACATGGACATCCACCAAGTTTCCGCACCGCGCGCCTGACGGGTATGCGTTGATCCGCGTGTTCGTGGGTCGCGCGGGACAAGACATCCCCTGGAATGAAAATGATCTGCTTGAATTGGCGAAAGAAGAAATGAAACTGACGATGGGTATTCATGCCGAGCCGCTTCTCTCCCGCGTGTTTCTATGGGAAGCAGCCATGCCGCAGTACAACCTCGGTCATCCCGAAAAGTTAAAGCAAATAGACGCCGCGCTGGAGAAATATCCCAGCCTAGCGCTGGCGGGCAACGGCTATCGCGGAATTGGAATCCCCGATTGTATTCATTCGGGTGAAGAAGCGGTTAAAAAAGTAGCGCGGGATTTATCCCGCGCCAACTAAAGTGTTTGCTTTTATTTTACGAAACCGTATCGGCACAGCGTCCCGCATGATGTTTTGATACAGCCCCGCTTTGATGTCCGCGTAATACTGCCAGCGTTCCGCAGGGATGATACGAACATCAAGGAGAACATCATATTTCAAATCTACGTCGGCGGCAGTATAAATAATGGAACGGCGCAAA
>DZBA01000073.1 GCA_022729775.1 Anaerolinea thermophila
ACTGGTCATTGCCGTGCTGATTTTCTTCGGCGTAAAGGAAATGCCGCGCGGACAAGCCGAACCCGAATTCGAGAACATGGCGGAAATGCAGACCTTCCGCTTCTCATGGGCAGAGGCGAAGGAAATCTTCAAAAAGAAGACCATGTGGTTTGTATTTTTGCAGGGCTTCGCGGGCGTGTTCCCGTGGAACGTGATTACGTTCTTCTTCTTCGCATATCTCGAAAAAGAGCGCGGATACGACGCAAACGGAATTTTGATGACGATGGCGCCTGTGATATTGATCCTCGCGGCGGGATATTTCATCGGCGGCGCGCTTGGCGATTTTGCCTTCAAACGCACCAACAAGGGACGCATCATCATTTCCAGCGTCAGCGTTTTACTCGGTGCGATCTTCATGTATCTATCCATCACCACGCCCATCGAAGCGAAGAATCAATTCTTTATCTTGATGTGCCTGACCGCCGTGTTCATGCCAATTTCGTCGGTGAATGTGGTCGCCACCGTGTACGATATTACCGTCCCTGAAGTCCGTTCGACGGCGCAGGCGGTGGAATATTTTCTGGAGAATCTGGGCGCGGCATCCGCTCCCATTATTACCGGCATGATTGCGGATGCAATTGACCTTAAAACCGCCATCCTGTTGATCTGTACCATAGCATGGGGATTGTGCTTCCTCTTTTATGTTGGCGCGATATTTACCATCGAAAAAGACACGCACGACCTCCGCGCTCAAATGGCGGAACGCGCAAAGGCGATGTAACCATGCTTAAAATCTTTTTCATTTTTCATTGACATTCCCGCGTGCCTCAGGTAGAATAATCACCGCTTTGTTAATGGGCCTGTAGCGCAGTTGGGAGCGCGCCTCAATCGCACTGAGGAGGCCAGGGGTTCGAATCCCCTCAGGTCCACTACAACTTAGCAAAGGGGCCCATAGCGCAGTTGGGAGCGCGTCTCAATGGCATTGAGAAGGTCGAGGGTTCGAATCCCTCTGGGTCCACAAAATTATGCGTAGAACAGGCTTTAGCCTGTTTTGCTTATAAAAGCCAAAGCAGGAGTAGTAAGTCATTCCGTCAGCGAGTTGGGAGAGTGAGGTGGAAGCCCGGCGCCAGTGAACACGGATCACTTTAAAGACTGAACTCGCCTGTTACTCGCAAGAGAGGTTTGAATGGTGAAATGTAGTAGTCATTCACGGGTCAGCCCGTTACAGCAAAAGAGCGCGTTTGAAAGTTAGAAGGATAAATGTTGATAGGTTAAAACCTGCAACTTGCGACCTTTGAACCTTCAACCGAATCTGGGTGGTACCGCGGAGATTTCCTTCGTCCCTAAGTGGATGAAGGATTTTTTGTTTAACTGGGTTGAAAGTTGGAAGTCGGAAGGTTAAAGAAGTAGAAGGTTCATTTTGAAGTGAGGTAAAAATGCCCGCAAAAAAAGAAGAAGAGAAAAAGAAAGTCGCCAAGAAATCAACAACAAAACCTGCCGTAAAAAAAGCGGCGGTGAAGAAGGTTGTTAAGAAAACGCCCGCCAAGAAAACAGTTAAACCTGCGGCGAAGAAGGTTGTGAAAAAATCCGCGCCGAAGACAAAGGCGGCAAAGCCTGCGATTAAAAAAATCGCGGACAAAAAACCGGCTGCAAAGCCTGTCCCCGTGAAAAAGGAACGCAAGCCGCGCGCGATTCAAATCGCGACAACCAAAGCCATCGAGCCGGTAAAGCAAATGGCTGTGATGGTTCCGCCTTCTCCGCGCAAGGAAATTATTCCCGTCACTGAGCCGGCGAAAGCGATTGTGCCAACTCACGACGAGCCGAAAGCAATTATCCCTATTCAGGAAAAAATGGAAGAAATATCACAGCCTAAAGATAAATCCTATAACCCGCAAGCCATCGAGAAAAAGTGGCAGGAGAAATGGGAAGCGGATCAATTGTATCGTTCGGTGATTGACCGCAGCAAACCCAAATATTACGCGCTGACCATGCTGCCCTACCCCAGCGGCGATTTGCACATCGGTCACTGGTACGCGATGACGCCATCTGACGCGCGCGCGCGATACCTGCGTATGAAAGGCTATAACGTGCTTTTCCCGATGGGATTTGATTCGTTCGGTCTGCCGGCGGAAGGCGCGGCAATCAAGAACAACATCCATCCGATGAAGTGGACTTACGCAAATATCGAGCGCATGAGAAAACAACTGCGTTCCATGGGCGCGATGTTCGATTGGCAGCGCGAGGCGGTTTCCTGCGACCCCGAATATTACAAATGGACGGAGTGGTTCTTCACTCAATTGTTCAAAAATGGCTTGGCATATCGCAAGATGTCGCCGGTGGATTGGTGTCCTTCGTGCAATACGACATTGGCGCGCGAGCAGGTTTGGGGCGATGACCGTCATTGTGAGCGTTGCGAAACGCCGGTCATCAAAAAGGATTTGGAACAGTGGTTCTTCAAATCCACAAAGTACGCGGATGAATTATTGAATTTCGATGAGATGGATTGGCCCCAGACGGTCAAGACTTTGCAAACAAATTGGATTGACCGCAGCGAAGGCGCGTCGGTCATCTTCAACACGGAACAGGGCGACCCCATTGAAATCTTCACCACCCGCCCCGATACGTTATGGGGCGCGACATTCATGGTGTTCTCGCCGGAACATCCGCTGGTGGAAAAAATTACGACGGATGAATATCGCGCGGCGGTGACTGCATACAAAGCGGAAGCGGCGCGTCAATCGGATATCCAGCGCGGCGCGGTGGATAAAGAAAAGACCGGCGTATTCACCGGCGCGTACGCGATCAATCCCGTGAATCAGGCGCGTATTCCCATCTGGATTGCGGATTATGTTTTGATGTCGTATGGCACCGGCGCAATTATGGCTGTCCCCGCGCATGATGAGCGCGACTTTGCATTTGCGAAGAAATATGACTTACCCATTATCGAGGTGATTGCGCCTGAAGGCGGGGCGCATGAGTCGCCTTTGCAAGAGGCGCACATTGGCGCGGGCGTGATGGTCAATTCCGCGCAATTCAACGGGACGAAGGTCAACACCGAGAAGGGACGAAAAAATCCCGGCATCGCAATTGTGATTGACTGGCTGCAAAGTCAAGGCATTGGCAAGGAAGCAATCAATTATAAATACCGCGATTGGTTGATTAGCCGACAGCGTTATTGGGGTTCGCCGATTCCGATGATTTATTGCGAAGCGCATGGATGGAATCCTGTGCCGGATGACCAGCTGCCGGTGACCTTGCCCGAAGATGTGGAATGGAAGCCAACGGGTGAATCTCCGCTGAAATTGCATCCCACCTGGAAGCACACCACCTGCCCGGTTTGCGGCGGACCTGCGGAACGCGAGACCGACACAATGGATACCTTCATGTGTTCGTCATGGTATCACTTGCGTTACCTGTCGCCAAAATATGACCAAGGTCCCTTTGACCCGGCTGAATACGATTATTGGATGCCCGTGGATACCTACACCGGCGGCATCGAACACGCAACCATGCACCTGCTTTATACGCGCTTTTTCCACAAGGCAATGCGCGATATAGGCGTCACCAAAGGCAAGGAGCCAATGACGCAGCTGCGCAATCAAGGCATGGTCTTGGGCGAAAATGGCGATAAGATGTCCAAGAGCAAGGGCAATGTGATTGCGCCTGATGTGCTGGTGAACAAATATGGCGCGGATACTGTGCGCGCTTATTTGATGTTCTTCGCTCGTTGGGAATTGGGCGCGCCCTGGGACTCGAAAGGCATCGAAGGCAGCGCGCGCTGGGTCAGGCGCGTTTGGACGATTTTCACCGATGACGTCCCTGCCAACGCGGGAACTGCATCCGACGATGCGAAGAAGAATTTGCGCCGCAAGGTTCACCAGACGTTGAGAAAAGTCACGCGCAACTTCGAGACATTCGAATTCAACACCATCATTTCATCTTTGATGGAATTGATGAACGAAATGTATAAAGCGCGCGAAGCAGGCGCGGTTGGTACCGGCGAATGGAAGGAAGCGCTCGAAATTTATTTGAAGATGATGGCTCCTGTCGCGCCGCACATCGCTGATGAACTTTGGACGGAACATCTTGGCAAGCCGTATTCGATTCACCAGCAGCTATGGGCGCAAGTGGATGAAGAAGCCGCGAAGGAAGACTCGATTGAAATTCCAGTGCAGGTCAACGGCAAACTGCGCGATAAGGTGACAGTCCCCGCCGAAGCGAACGAAGATGAAATCAAATCCGCCGCGCTGGCATCCGAATCCGTGCAGAAATATTTGGAAGGAAAAGAGCCGCGCAAGGTCATTGTGGCGAATCGAAAATTGGTGAATATCGTTTTATAGCCCGATACTTGTTTGTTCAGCAGTCAAATCCCCTGTAAGTCGAAACGCTTGCAGGGGATTTTTGTTGTAAAATGAGTTATAGAAGCGAAAAACGCCCATCTCAGCAAAAGGGGGCGTTGGGTGTTTTATATTCAAGCCTATGGTTGGCTTGGCAAAGGTCAGAATGAATCATAAACCATTCTTCTTTTTGTGTATGATATTGGTTTTTGCGTCTCTTGGCGGTTGCAGCGAAAGTCAAGAGAACGCTGGTCCAAAATATGGCACAGCGCCGGTGCGCGGCGATGTGCCTATTTATAGTTTTGCCATTCACCCGCTTTATAATCCCACCAAGTTGTTTTCAGTCTACCAGCCGTTGATGGATTATTTGAACAGTCACTTGAAAGACGCGCGGCTGACTTTAAGAGCATCAAGAGATTACGCTTCTTTCGAGGAAAAATATAAAAATCGAGAGCCTGATTTTATTCTCCCGAATCCCTGGCAAACTTTACAGGCAATGGATACGGGGTATCATGTCATTGCCATGTCAGGCACTCCGACAGACTTTAGGGGCATTTTCATCGTTCGCAAAGACAGCGAGATAAAAACACCAGCAGACTTGAAAGGAAAGGCAATTAGTTACCCCTCCGTGACCGCGCTTGCCGCGTGCATGATGCCCCAATATTTTCTCTATCAAAATAATATTGACGTCAATACTGAAATCGAAAATCGTTATGTCGGCTCCCAGGAATCTTCCATTATGAATGCCTATCTCAAATTGACGGCAGCGGGCGCAACCTGGCCCCCGCCCTGGCGCGCTTTTCAACGCGACCATCCGCAGGAGGCCGCTGAGTTAAAAGTCATCTGGGAAACGGAATCGCTCATCAACAATTCCGTCATGGCGCGTGACGACATCCCCGCTGATGTATGGAAGCAGGTTCAAAATTTATTGTTTGCGCTCGATGAAACAGAGGAAGGCAGGGCGTTACTGCAAAGCATGGATACGGCTCTTTTTTCTTTTGCGACAGATGCCGATTACGAAATCGTCCGAACCTTCGTTAATCACTTTGAAGAGGTCGTACATCCCATAGAAGGACAATAAACTTGATTAACTTGAAGAAGTTTCTCTTCGATACTTTGCGCGGACGCTTGATTTTAAGCGTGGCGTTGATTCACGCCATCATGATGACGCTCTTCATCGTGGATTTAACCGCGCGCCAACGAGCCATGCTTCTCGATAATCAATCTGACGCGGCGATTGCCATGTCCCAATCACTGGCGACTTCTGCCGCCGGGTGGATTGCCGCGGACGACCTTTCCGGCTTACAAGAACTTGCCGACGCGCAACGCCGCTACCCTGAAATGAGTTTTGTTATTTTTACAGATGATTTGGGACACGTGTTGGCAAGCGCCGACAAAAGCAAAGTCGGTCTCTACCTGCTCGACTTGCCGGAAACGCCGCACTTAACCGTTCTTAGCCGCTCCGCCGCGCTGGTGGATGTGGCAGCGCCAGCCATGCTCGATAACAGACATGTTGGATGGGTGCGCGTTGGGTTAGAGCAAAAAGCAGCCGCGCAAAAACTCTCGCAAATTACGCTGACAGGAATTTTATACGCGCTCCTTGCCATTGCCATCGGGTCGCTGATCGCATGGCGCATGGGCAGCCGCATCACCAAAAGATTGTACGCTGTGCAAGATACAATCGGCGAGGTGAAAAAGGGCGTTCAATCTGCGCGCGCAAACGTCACAGGGAACGATGAAGCCGCATCCATTGCGTACGAATTCAACTCGATGCTCGACGCGCTTGCAGAGCGGGACGCAAACCTGTCTGCCAGCGAAGAAAGATACCGCATGGTTTTTGAGAATTCGCCGGTTCCGATTTGGGAAGAGGATTTTTCCGGCGTGAAGGCAATTTTCGACTCGCTGCGCGAAGAAGGCGTTACCGATATCGAAACTTATTTTTCACAACACCCCGAAGTTGTTCAGCGCTGCGCGGAAGCCGCCAAAGTCGTTGATATAAATATCGCTTCCGTGGCGCTGCACGCGGCGGAGAATAAAGAGCAATTACTGGCTGGGCTTGTAACCACATTTACCCCGGAGTCTTTTGACGTATTTCAGCACGAATTAATTTGTCTATGGAATGGGGCGATGGAAATGAAAACAGACGCTGTTGTAAAAACGCTGGCGGGTGAGCGCCGAAATGTGACCGTTTATTTTTCCATCTGTCCCGGCTACGAATCAACGCTGGCGAAGGCGCTTGTCTCGCTGATTGATATTACTGAACGCAAGCGTTATGAAGCGGAGCGAGAGGCGATTATCACGGTCAGTAACGCCTTGCGCAAGGCAACAACGCGGAATGAAATTTTTACCGTTATTCTCGACCAGTTCATCAGCCTGTTTGACGCCGATGGCGCAATGCTGACGCTGCCCCATGCCACCCTCGAAGATGTGGTCATCGAAATGGGGCGCGGAATCATCGGCGAGAAATTCAACGGTTTGCATATTCCCCCGGGAAAAGGCATGAGCCGTTGGGTTATCGAAAATCGAAAACCATATTTGAACAATGCCGCGCATCTCGACCCGCTTTTTTATTACCAAGAGATTTTGGGCGATTCGCACTGCGCGGCGGCTGTTCCCCTAATCGCGCGTGAAAAATCAATCGGCGCGGTGTGGATTGTCCGCAAGAAGGAAATCAAATCAGGGGAGATGCGTTTATTCAGCGCCATTGCCGATATTGCCGCGAATGCCATTCATCGCGTGATGCTGCATGAACAAACTGAACAGCAGCTGCATCATTTGATTGCCCTTCATCAAATTGACCTTGCCATTACCGCCAACCTCGAACTGAATATTACGCTGGGCGTGGTCTTGCGCAGCGTAAAAGATGAATTGAATGTAGACGCTGCCAGCATCCTGTTGTTGGACTCAATTACCAACGCGTTGAGTTATATTGCCGGCATCGGATTCAGAACACGCACCATTGAAAGCGCGCGCATTTCGCTCAACGATAAATATGCCGGGCGCGCCGCGATGGAATATTGCACCGTTTCCTGCCCGGACTTGAGCGCGGAAAGCGAATCTTTTAACCGTCCCGATTTGCTCGCTGAAGAGCAATTTATGGCGTATTATGCCGCGCCGTTGATTGTCAAAGGGCAGGTGAAGGGCGTGCTGGAGGTTTTTCATCGTAAACCATTCAAGTCGGATGCGGACTGGCTTGCCTATTTGGAAACCCTCGCCACCCAAACTGCAATTGCCATCGAGAGTATGTCCTTGTTCGAAAATTTGCAGCGCTCCCATCTTGAGTTGATGCAGGCGTATGACGCCACCATCGAGGGCTGGTCGCGCGCGCTGGATTTGCGCGACAAGGAAACAGAAGGACACACGCGGCGCGTCACCGAGATGGCGGTTCAACTGGGGGAGAAAGTCGGCATGAGCAGTCAGGAAGTTTTGAATTTGAGGCGCGGCGCGCTCTTGCATGATATTGGCAAAATGGGAATCCCCGACGCAATTCTTCATAAACCTGATACGTTATCCCCTGAAGAATGGATTGTCATGCGCCGTCACCCGGCTTATTCTTATGAAATGCTTTCACAAATTAAATATCTAAAAGACGCGGTCATCGTCCCCTATTGCCATCATGAAAGATGGGATGGGAGCGGGTATCCGCGCGGGTTGAAGGGTGAGGAAATTCCGCTGTCGGCGCGAGTCTTTGCCATTGTAGATGTGTTTGACGCGCTTACTTCCAACCGCCCATATCGAAGCGCCATCTCTCACAAAGAGGCGTATCGCTATATTCAAGAGCAGGCTGGCATTCAATTTGACCCTGAAATTGTGAAAATATTTTTGGAAGGTCGCCTTTGAAAAAAATACGGTTCTCTGGGATTTGCCGTGATTTGGTACACGGACTACACGGACTACACGGATTTGACGGAATCGAGCGGATTTTGTAATGGTCAGGAATAGGTTGCACACTTTTTTGAACCACAGAGACACGGGGTCGCGGAGAAAACCAAAGGAAAAACTCGGTGTCTCCGTGTCTTCGTGGTAAAAGGTTTTTGTTCAACAGTTACTTGACCAATACAGAATCGAGCGGATTTTTTCCAAAAAATCCGTGTCCAAATGGTTTTTAATCACGGCAATTCCCAATGAGCCAAAAATCCCGCAAGCCTGATGACTTGCGGGATTTTTTCTTATAGCAACCTGTCCCCTTCGCCTTTCACCGAATCGACCCGATAATGACATCCGCGACTCTGGCGATTGTGCCGCGAAGCTTGAGCGATAATCAACGCGGTTTCGACGGCGTTCCGCAAGCCAATCAATCCATCGCTGAGTTTGGTCACGCGGTAAAACGTTTCGATTTCATTTTGCAGGTGACGCAGTTCCCGTATGGCGCGCGAGAGTCTATCCCCGCTGCGGACAAGTCCCACGTAATGCCACATGATATTTTGAATCGTTTGCATATCGCCTTGAATCAGCGCGGGGTCGGGGTCGGCATCCAGTCCGCTTTCGTCCCATGCGGGGATTTCATCCCGCGTGGGAATGCGCGGCTGGCTCACCGCGAGTTTTGCTTCAATATCCCGCGCAGCGCGATGTCCCCACACCAAGCCTTCCAGCAGCGAAGTGGATGCGAGCCGGTTCGCGCCGTGCAAACCGGTGCAGCTCACTTCTCCCACCGCGTATAGATTTTTAATGCTCGTACGTCCCACTTCATCCACTTGCACGCCGCCGCAAAAATAATGCGCGGCAGGCACAACAGGAATCGGCTCGCGTGAAATATCCACGCCAAATTTCAAACATGTGGCGTAGATGTTGGGAAAACGTTTTTGAATTTCCTCAACCGATTTATGGGACGCAATGTCGAGAAGAACATGGGTGTATCCGCGCGTTTCCATTATGTGATGAATCGCGCGCGAGACCACATCACGCGGCGCGAGGTCTTTCCATTCGGGCGAGTAATCCTGCATAAAGGGATGACCATCCGGCGTGAGCAAAACTCCGCCTTCGCCGCGCACCGCTTCCGAGATGAGGAAACCCTCCGAGCCGGGGACAGCTAGCGCGGTGGGATGAAACTGCACGTACTCCGCGTTGATGATGGACGCGCCCGCGCGATGCGCCATTGCAAGCCCATCACCGCGCGCGCCGGGTGGGTTGGTTGTGTTGCGATAAATTCTTCCCAGCCCGCCGGTTGCGAGAATCGTCACCGCCGCCAGCGTGCGATGTACCGCGCGCCCTTTGCGGTCAAAGACATACGCGCCATGACAAGTAATGGGTTTGTAAGTGTCGAGCGGGTCGCGCGAGTGATGCGGGTAGGTGATGAGGTCAACGGCGGTGGCGTCGGTGAACCATTGAATGTTGGGTTTCGACTTCAACGCTTTGATTAATCCCTTGCTGATTGCCGCGCCTGTCCCATCGCCAACGTGGATGATGCGCCTGCGCTGGTGCGCGGCTTCATTTCCATAATTTAATTCGCCGTTCTGGTTTTTGTCGAATTCGATCTTTGAAATTTCGATTAGGATGTTTTCCAGCAGCGCGGGACCTTCTTCCGCGAGAATTTGCGCCGCGCGCGGATTCGATGCGCCCGCGCCCGCCGCGAGAATATCCTCCATAAAAATTTCTGCGTTGTCATCGGGACCTCGGTGAATAATTCCGCCCTGCGCCCAATACGTATTCGAATCATGCGGGTCTGCGCGTGTGATGAGCGCAATGCGTAAATTTGTATTTTCTGCCAGCCGCAATGCAGCGGTCGCCCCCGCGATGCCTGTTCCAATGATGAGTACGTCGGTTTGAATCATGGTTGTCTCGGTGTGTACGTGTTTACTTGTGTACATATTACAAGTAAACACGTACACAAGTAAATCTAGCCTATTTCAATCATTCTTCTCACTGCCCGCTCCGCGCGGACGCGAATCTCTTCCGGCACGTCAATGATGTAGCGGTCGTATTTCAACGCGTTGAGCGTGTCTTCCATCGTAATCGTGTTCATGTGCGGACAGCGGACCATGCACAGGCGCAGCATTTCCTTATCGGGGTTGGCGGCGGCGATATTATCTCCCATCGAGCATTCGGTCAGGATGAGGTACTGCGGCGCGTTGGTTTCCTGCACGTAGCGGATCATCGCCGTGGTGCTGCTGGAATAATCCGATGCGGCGGTGACTTCGGGGCTGCATTCCGGGTGCGCGAGAATCAACACATCGGGGAATTGCGCGCGCACGGTTTCGATGTCCTTGACGGTGAATTGATCATGCACTTCACAGCGACCACTCCAGCCGAGCATTTGGAAGTCGGTTTCACGTCCCACGTCCCACGTTCCACGTTTGGGAAAGATAATCTTTTTCCCCGTTTCTCTTGCGATGTTTCCCGCCAGATATTCATCAGGCAGAAAAATAATTTTGTCAGCGTTAAGCGACTCCACCACTTTCTTCGCGTTGCCCGATGTACAGCAAATATCGCTCTCGGCTTTGACATCCGCGTAGGTGTTGACATAGGTCACAACAGGCACGCCGGGGAAGCGTTGTTTTAGCGCGCGCACATCTGCTGCGGTGATGCTTTCCGCCAGTGAGCAGCCTGCTTTGTTTGAAGGCAGCAATACTTTTTTGGATGGATTCAAAATCTTGGCGGTCTCGCCCATGAACTTCACGCCGCAAAAGACGATGATGTCCTTGTCCGTTTGCGCGGCTTTGCGGCTGAGTTCCAACGAGTCGCCGACAAAATCGGGGATGGAGTTGAACAGCGCGGCTTCCATATAGTTGTGACCCAAAATCACCGCGTTACGTTCCTTCTTTAGTTTATTGATTTCAACCGCTAATTCGGCTTTGATCCGCAATTCCACATCGGGGACGATGTGCGAAAGTTTTTCCTTCATCCCCGCGTACATTTTGTCAATATCGGTAATTTGTGAAAGCATAAAATTCTCCTTAAAAGTCGCGTTGCAAATGCGGCTTGTACTTTGTGTTTTGAATGTTTGGCTGTTTGCGATCTTCCATAAAATCTTCCGAAAACATGGAAAGTGAATCAAGCATAATATCCCATGCGTTTTGAGAAGGAAAGAGCGTGACCGCAGCGCCAATTTGTTTGACGTAAACTATATTTCCTGTAAAGTGGAATTCTTCTGGCAAACACACGAATTGGTATTTACCTCTTGTAAAAAGTTTTGTTGTTTTCATCAAATGCTTCCTAAATCAGTATGGAATACGGGACACTTGCGCTTGCGTGCGGTGTAAGTGTTTTTATTCTTCATTCCTTATTTTGCATTCTTCATTGATTTTTAAACTGCAAACTAAAATCAAACACCTTCGCGGAGTGAGTCAGCGCGCCGATGGAGATGTAATCCACGCCGGTTTCTGCAATCGCGTGGACGGTTTCGAGCGTGACGTTGCCAGATGCTTCGAGTTTTGCGCGTCCGTTCGTCATTTCAACCGCGCGTGTCATCATATCCACAGACATGTTGTCGAGCAGGATTCTTTCAACGCGCAAATTTAACGCAGTTTTTACATCGTCCAAAGTTCGCGCTTCGACTTCGATTTCCAATCCGCTGTGTGATTCGCGCGCGCGGCGCACCGCCTCTGCAATTCCGCCCGCGAAGTCAATGTGATTATCCTTGATCAGAATCATGTCGAACAACCCAATGCGGTGATTTTCTCCGCCGCCGAGTTTGACCGCAAGTTTATCCAGCGCGCGCAGCCCTGGCGCGGTTTTGCGCGTGTCGAGAATTTTCGCGCGCGTGCCGGATACCGCGTCCACGAATTGGCGCGTGAGCGTGGCAACCCCGGACATGCGCCCAAGATAGTTTAGCGCGGTGCGTTCGCCAATCAACAGCGGACGCGCTTTTCCGCGCAGGTGAATCAACTCCGCGCCGCGAGTCACCCCCGCGCCATCTTGAATCAGCGCGTCGAAGCGAATCTCCGCATCGAGTTGATGAAATACCGCGCGCGCGATTTCCATGCCCGCGATGATTCCATCCTGCTTGGCGATGATTCTTCCGCTCATGGTCGCGTTGGCGGGGACGATGCTGTTCGTGGTTGCGTCACCCGCGCCAACATCTTCACGCAGCGCAAGTTTGATGTGTTCGATGATTTCATTCTGCATAATCGAAAATTATACTTCTTTATTTTTTTCTTTACGCGCGTATCATCCTATGGTATTATCGCGCCACAAATC
>DZBA01000407.1 GCA_022729775.1 Anaerolinea thermophila
ACCACGCCGTCCAGCCGCCATCTACAACGACGTTATTGCCCGTCATGTATGATGAAGCGTCTGAGGCAAGGAACAACAGCGCGCCGTTCATTTCGTCTTTCTTTGCCATGCGCCCCATGATGGTTTTGGCGGAATAATTCTTGACAAAATATTCTTCGTGATTGTTGAACACGCCGCCGGGCGTGAGCGCATTCACGCGGATTTCGGTCTCGGCATAATAGGCGGCGAGATATTTGGTGAAGCCCATCACGCCCGCTTTGGTGGTGGTGTAATACACGGGTTTGAATGCCACGCGCTTGCCATCCTTGATGTAAATCCGCTGGTCGGGACCATTCAACCCGTATGTCGAGCAAATGTTAATAATGCTGCCCTTTTTGCCTTGCGCGTTCATCTGCTTGACGCACGCCTGCGTGACGAGGAACATGCCCGTCAAGTTGACATTGAGCGCGGCGTTCCACTGTTCAAGCGGATAATCTTCAAACGCGCCGGGGGCAATGCCCTTCGCTGCCGCGTCGGGATCAAACTTCGGGTCAAGCGCCGCGGAGTTGACGAGAATATCCAGCCGCCCAAAATTTTCGACGACGGCTTTCACCATCGCGTTGACGGATTCAGGTTTGGTGATGTCGGTGGCAACGCCCATCGCCTTATATCCGCTACGGACGAGTTCATCCGCATCTTTGGCAGTTGCTTCACCATTAAGGTCAACGACTGCGACAGCCGCGCCTGCTTCTGCCAGCGTACGGCAAAATTCCTTGCCGAGCAAACCAACTCCGCCTGTGACGATTGCCACGCGGTCTTTGAGATTGAATTTATCGAGAATGGTCATGGGGTGAAATCCTTGTTTCCTTGTTTACATGGTTACGTATTACGTACACAGGTAGACACGTAAACACGTAAGTTTATGGTTTTGATGCATAAATTCTATCGCCTTGCGTTTGGAGCGCAAGATATAAATTTGCGGAGATTTGGTCGTACATTTTTTGCATTTCCGCTGATTCTGTTCCAGTGTCAAACAACGCAAGGACAGCATTGCCAGACAAAACATCTTTTTGTAATTTGCTTACGCCTTCCTCAAAATTTCCGCGCGGGAGACCAGTGACCGAGTCAACAAGGTCAGGTAAAACCAGCGCGGGATGATCCGCATAAAGGTAGACCGCGCCAGGCTGGTTGGTGTAAATGCGCGTGTCGGCGGGGAGTTCCGCGAGGAAGTCCATTGCTTTGGAATCATACCACTTGAAGGAGGCGAGTCCTTGTCCGCCGCCGAGGTGGAGCGCTTGGGCGGAGGTGTAGGTTTTGGGGATGGAGAAGAAGAGAATAGATAAATAGAGAATGGAGAATGTCATTGCGAGGAGCGTTCTTTGCGACGAAGCAATCCCCTTTTCACTGAGGGATTGCTTCGGGGAGAGCGCCCTCGCAATGACATGAAATCCTAAGTAAATAAGCAACACAAACAGCGACACATACACAGGCGCGAGGATTCTCAACTTGAATTTTGTGGCTTGGTCAAAAAAGAGCATGGACGAGACGATCGAGGCGAGATAGCCGAAAATGTAAAGCCCGTTGGTGAAGGATAAGACTTCGGGCATAGCGCTGGTTGGCTGGAAGAATTTTTTCAAGCCTGTGGTTATAGTCCAAATTAATAAAACAAGAGCGATGATTCCGACGAGGATAAAAAGCGCAGTCCCATCTTTGACCATTGCGCGGCGCAACGATTCGATGGGGATGAGAAATTCCGAGATGTTGTAGATAAACGAGTTGATATGTTCTTCGGTCAGCGGATGATAGACAAAAGTGCGATTGGTGGCGTTGTCGGCGACGAGTTTGTTGCGAATGCTCCATGCCAATGTCAATGGAAGAAAACTGACGACGAAAATTCCTGCGCTGGTGAGACGTTTTTTCCAATTGTCTTGTAACAGGATGAGGGCAAATAAGAATGTAGCAAAAAGGGCAAGTCCCGCGTAACGGGTGAGATAGGCAAGGGAGGTGAGAATGCCAGTGAGGATAAGCCATTTGGAGTCGAACAGCTTGCTGTTCGAAGTTTTGCCATCCTGTGAAACAGCAAGCTGTTTCACTCCAGAGTCGAAAGTCAGAAATGCCGCGAGGGTGAAGAAGATATAGAGCGGTTCGCTCATGGCGACTACGTGGACGTTGAACAACGAGTCGTTGACAAGGAAGAGGAGCGCAAGGGCAACACCAGCGACTTGTGATTTGGTCATCTTCCAGCCGATGAGACCTGATAAAAAGATATTTGCGCCAAACAAGAAAGCGACAAGAAAGCGCGCGGCGCGGAGCGGGTCTATGCCGCTGAGTCCGATGAATGCTAGGGTGATTGAAAATACGGGGGGGAAGTGTGTGACGTAGCCGTTGCTGGCGAGGTAGGCTTCACGATAGCCATCTCCGCTTAAGATACTGCGCGCGCCTGCGATGTAGGCGATGGAGTCATCGGAGAGTCCCAGCCCTTCGGGAGTCGCATAGAGGACGAGGAAAATTCCGACGAGGGCAAGCAGAATGAGGGCAGGAAAAAACGCGCGGGGTTTCGTCATGGGGAGGTAGACAGGTAAACAAGTAGACAAGTAAAAAAGTAAACAGGTACACAAGTAGATATGTGTACCTGTCTACCTGTATACCTGTTTACGTTACTGACTTACTTCACAGGAATCAGGAATCCCTGTTCTTCCAAATACTTCACAATGATATGGGCGTTGTCTTCGGGGGAAGCGCCGAAACCTTTGAGGGAAATTTCGGGGTTGACGGGCGGTTCGTAGGGATCATCCACGCCAGTGAAGCCCATCGGTTTGCCGTCTTGCATGGCTTGACGCGCCTTGGCATACAGACCCTTCACATCGCGCTGTTCGCAGACTTCAACGGGCGTATCCATATAAACCTCGATGAAGTTCTCGCCGACCATCTTGCGGGCTTCTGCGCGAGTGGCGCGGTACGGGCTGATGGCCGCGCAAATAACAGCGCCGCTCGCGTGGACAATTTCACCGGCCACGAATCCGATGCGGATGATATTGG
>DZBA01000408.1 GCA_022729775.1 Anaerolinea thermophila
CGGCGCGACCCGATGAGATGGCGGCGGCGACTCCGAGGTGGGTGTATTCTTCGCGGTCATAGCCACGAATCGTTTCGGCGGATTGATTCATCTTGCCCAATTCATAATCGAGCAGCACGCGAGTCCCTGCTCCGCGCTGGCGGTTGATGAACATCACGTCGGGACGAGTCAAGTCGCGCAGGTCTTTAATCGCCTTCGGATTATTTTTCTTCACCAGCAATCCCTGCTCGCGCCCGACCAGCGCAATTACTTTGACAGGAATGTTCGGCATGTATTGGCGGATGTATGAGATGTTGTATTCGCCTGTTTCGGGGTTGAGCAAATGCGAACCTGCCAAATGCGCCTCGCCGCGCCGCAGTGCGACAAGTCCGCCCTGCGAGCCGACATTGGACGATGCAAAGCGGCGGTCATGGTCGGATAAAAACTGCGCGA
The DNA here is from genome assembly GCA_022729775.1 of Anaerolinea thermophila. Taxonomy (GTDB): domain Bacteria; phylum Chloroflexota; class Anaerolineae; order Anaerolineales; family Villigracilaceae; genus Villigracilis. The sequence goes on from DZBA01000408.1 coordinate 433, forward strand.
GTAAATCCAAGATCAAATCATGCGAGCCAATGCAGAAAATTGTTTTTTCGAGATCAGCCTTCGAGCGATATAGATGAACCTTGACCGCTTCGCCAGACTCAAGTCCTTGAGTTCCGCGCGGAATGACAGCCAGCCCATCCGCTTGGACAAGCGAGGTGATGACTCCCGCTCCGCGTGAGAGCGGCGCGGCGAGCAGTTTATCGCCCACGCGCCCAGCCACCACGCGGACGTAATCATCATCCCCGGCGGGTGAGTTGATTTTGCGCGTGAGGGTTGCGGTTTCGGTGGGCAGTTCGAGCGGCTTACGTCCCAGCCATTTGGCGATGACAGGCTCGGCGAAGATGTCAATGGTTAATGCGGCTGATACTGGATAACCCGGAACACCGATGATAGGGATATGCGTGTTGCGTGGGGCGTGGGGCGTGGGGCGCAAGATGCCGAGGATGACGGGATGACCAGGACGAACAGCTACACCATGCACGAGCAGCGTGCCGAGTTTTTCAACCACACTGGCAGAGAAGTCTTCCGCGCCGGCAGAGGAGCCAGCATTAAGCAAAACCAAATCATGCGTTTGGGCGGCTTCCTGCACGCGCTGACAAATCAAATCAAAATCATCTTTGGTGATGGGGAAGCGAGTTGCTTCCGCGCCCATTGCCTTCACTTGCGCGGCAAGCACCAGCGAGTTGTATTCGAGGATGTCGCCCGCTTTGAGTTTGCTGCCAATCGGGACGAGTTCCGTTCCCGTCGGCAAAATCGCAACTTTGGGTTTGCGCGAGACTTTAATTTCCTGATGACCCGAAGCGGCAATCGCGCCGAGGTCAGCGGGCTTGAGGATGTGTCCCGCAGGCAGAACCAACTGCGTGGCGACGATATCCTCTCCCAGCGGGCGGACGTGACTCCACGGGGCGACAGCCGCGCGAATGCGAATCGTCTTCGGGGCGCGAATCGCTTTGGTGATGTTTCCATCCGCGTCAAGCGATTCGACATTTTCAATCGGGATGACCGCGTTTGCCCAATCGGGGATGGGGTCGCCCGTATCCACATATTTCGCTTCGTCCTGTTCGATGATAAATTCAATCGGCGAAGAAGGCTGCGCGCCCGCAGTCTCTTCCGCGCGGACGGCGAAGCCATCCATCGCGGAGGCGTGATAATGCGGCGAGGATGTCCGTGCCCAAATGGATTCAGCGGTCACACGTCCGAGCGCGTTTTCATCAAGGGGAATCGTTTCAACACCCAACATGCGCCACAGGTCAGCGGATTGCAGGGTTTCGCGCAGTTTTTCCTGCGCTTGAGAGAGGGGGATATCGTGAAGGTAGACAGACATGATTAACGGTCAAAAGTTTAAGGTTGAAGGTTACAGGTTAAGGCAATCTTCCAACTTTCAACCTTAAACCTGTACCTTCTAACCGACTATGCCATTCCATCCATCGCCGCGCCGAGACGCTTGACGATTTCATCCACTTCATCTTCGTTGATGGAAAGCGGGGGCGAGAAGGCGAGCGTGTTGCCAAGCGGACGCGAGCGGAGTCCGTGCTTTTCGGCGGCTTTGAAAATCTTCGCGGTGAGCGCAGGGTCGGCGATTTTGGTCTCTTTGTTCGAGACAATCTCCACGCCGCAGACCAGACCCAATCCGCGCACATCACCGACGAAGGGGAATTCCGCGAGGGTTTTCAATCCATCCAGCAGGCGTTTGCCAAGTTCCTTTGCGCGTTTGGGATATTCTTCGCGCTCCATAATTTCGATATTTTTCAATCCCACCGCGCAAGCCATGGCGTGACCGGAGTAGGTGTAGCCGTGCATGTAGGCTTCGCTATCGGCGGCGGATTCCATCGTCTCGCGGATATCATCGGAGATTTGCATACCGCCCAGTTGGGCGTATCCGCTGGTGATGGCTTTCGCGAAACATAAAATATCAGGCTTGACGTTCCAATGTTTGAGCGCAAACCATTCGCCCGTGCGACCAAAACCCGTGATGACTTCATCCGCGATGAAAAGGATTTCGTGCTTGTCGCAAATCGCGCGGACAAGCGGGAAATAATCGGCGGGCGGAACAATCACGCCGCCGACGCCCATCACAGGTTCAGCAATAAACGCGGCGACGGTATCCGCACCTTCGCGCAGAATCGCTTCTTCCAATTCGCGCGCGGCGGCTTGACCGATGGTTTCGCCCGCGTTTAATTTTCCATCATAGCGATAGGGATTCGGCGCGGGGATATGAACGAAACCATCCATCGCGGGACCAAACATGGTGTGATATTTTTCCAGACCCGTCGCAAAGGTCGCCGCGAGCGTGATGCCGTGATACGCGCCTTTGCGCGCAATGATTTTATATTTGCCGGGCTTGCCTTTGCGCTTCCAATAATATCGCGCGGTTTTGAATGCGGAGTCGTTTGCTTCCGAGCCGCCTGACGTGAAGAAGGTTGTGTTCAATCCTTCATACGCAAAGCCCGCGAGTTTATCGGCAAGTTGAATGGAAGGCAGATTGGTCATACCCGAAAAATTGGACGTGAAAGACATCACCTTCATTTGGTCGTATGCGGCTTTGGCAAGTTCCTCGCGCCCGTAGCCCGCGTTGACGTTCCACAG
>DZBA01000409.1 GCA_022729775.1 Anaerolinea thermophila
AATAAGTCCAAGCCAGAATAAATTACAGTCATAAAAAACATAGCGCGGCTACTAATGCCATTTCATAAAGCTGCGTTAATGAATTGCTACTCCAGTTTTTCATTTTATACAAAAGAACAGTAATTTATAGTAGAATTGCACTCGCTGGGGCGATGGCGGAATCGGCAGACGCAACGGACTTAAAATATGAATAGCGAAAACAATAGATACCCCGCACATATAGACACGCGGGGTATTTTTACGCCTGTATATGGCGGTACAAAACAGCCTGAATTATTCAACTTCAAATAATCCGATGGGTTACGCGCGCCCGTGATACGGGACGTGAAGCAGTGATGCCGCTTTTCTTTTGGCTTCTTCGGGTCGTCGGTCATATCGTGAAGTTGTGGTGACATTCGCATGTCCCGCCATTTTTGAAACGGTCGTAATGTCCGCGCCCGCGTCAAGCAGGTCACTGATAAAACTTCTTCGCAGGTCGTGGGGGGAAAAGGATTTGACGCCTGCTTCATCACCGCGTTTTTGTAGCATGTTATAGATTGCCTGTGACGTGAGACGCCCACCCTGTATATTCCCGCCTTTGTTGATTGCCACAAATAACGCCCCAAGGTTATCACCCCGAAGATTCAGCCAGTCAGATAATGCGCCTTCCGCGCCGCCTGTGACGTATGCCGTCCGTTCTTTGTTGCCCTTCCCGCGAATCTTCAAGCGTCCCGATTCAGCGTCATAATCTGCAAGGTCAAGCGATACAACTTCGGCGCGTCTTAATCCACCACATGAATACATCATGGCGATAATCGCCGCGTCTCTTGTGCCCGCTGGGGTTTCGTCATCTTCACACGCCGACAGCAACGCGGATAATTCGCTCTTTGTCATTCCGCGCCCCGCTGGTAAGGTATCATTTTTTACAATCTTTACAGCCTTTACACGCTGATAATCTTCCGCGCTCATTTGTCCATCGAGCCACGCCGCGCGGGATGTGCCACGCAACGCCGCAAGGAATTTATTTATTGTCGCTGGTTTATACCCAGCGGATTCAAGTTTTGATTTAATCGCGGTCACATGCTGAAAGCGTAATTCATTCCATGCAAACGATTCGATATTCGTTTCGCCATTGGATACCATCGCCGCGATTGCTTCCAATGTTCGGCGCATTGTGTATCTTCCCGCTCCCGACAAGCCGACAAGATATATAGCCGCTGGGTTATGGTCATCTCTTGCAAGTTCATTTTTTACTTTTATGATTTGTTTCATGTTTGCTTTTCCTTGTTGTTATAAGACACATTCTAGTAATCTATTCTTGCCCTGTTTATGGCGCATCCATCACTGGACACGCCATAAAAAGCCACAGGACGCCCCAGGTTAAACGGGACGCCCTGCCCCCGTATGTTTTATCGTCCAAATTCAAAACAAGCCCGTTTTGAGTCATTCAGCCGATTGCGCGCTTAATAATCTTCTTGCTTTGCGCTCCCGATATGCTTTCGATTTGCACCCACTCCCGCAGTACCTGCCATGCAACGCGCCGTCATATTGTTCACCACATCGCGCACATGTCCGCATGTCGGGATTCTTAGCTCCGCCGCCCTTATGCTTCTTGCGCTCCCTGTATGCTTTGGATTCGCACGAACGCCCACAATAGCGGGAATGTAATGCACCGTTGTACTCGTTGCCACAGCGGGCGCAAATTCGCGCCGTCACCTTTACGGGTTTTTCCACCATCCCCAATACAGTCCCGTTGTCAGCGCCAACGCGCCGCCCGTGAACGTTGCCATCACGATAACTTCCAAAATTGTCTCGTGAAGGCTGCGGACTGGCGAAGTGGATTCGATAATCATGATTATCACCGCGCCAGTCAACACGACTATAACGGGCATGACTAGCTTGACTAGCCGCCAGCCACGCCGCCAGTAAAAACGCCGTCACCTTTTTCCGCGTCTACTTCTTGCGGATTCGCTTCGGGTATAACAGCGGGCGCAGGTACTACGCTTTCATAAGTCCGCTTGTTATCCTTTGCATTGAATAAGCCAGCCCACAACGCGCCCACGTTGAACGGTTGCGCTTTTGGTTGTGCGAGTATTGGCATGGCCGGCGTTACGTCTCGAGCGGTCGCGTCAATAGTTGGACGTTGCCCCGTTCCCACATACGACAAGTATTTTGCTTGTGTCTGTGTTTGCCAGTCTGCCGCCATGACGGGCGCAAGCTGCGCCGCGAGTGAATCCGCGTTCTTTGAAATTTGTTTCAAGGTCGCATCTTCAACTTTTGCGAAGGCTTCCTCTTCGGCTTGCTCCCGTAATTTGTCAGGGTCGGTTATATGGTGTGCAAGTGTGGCAATGATATTCAGCGCGATAATCCCCGACAAGGCGAGTACCGCGTTTGTCATGGCTTCGGGCGTCATCGCCGCCGTCATGCCGTTCTTGCCCGTGTTATAAAGCGTGTCCATTGTGAACATGACAATCGCGCCGATGGTGTCCACAACAAGCATGAGAATACTGATAGCCCGTTGCCATGCGCCGCGCGAGCCGTTCAGGTACGATAACAGCCAGGCGAGAATCCCACCGTCCAGAGCCGCAAGCCCGAAGTAAGCAAGGATTTGTTTATCAGCGGGCAAGGTCAAGCCGATGAAGTCAAGTGAGCGGGTCGCAGAATATATAAGCAATGCGCCGCCTAAAACGGTCACAAGTAAGATACCGATTTTCTTTATCATGGTTTATTCATCCTTGTAATTTCGTGCCAAGCCACATAAAGAACGCGCCCAGCGGTAACACACCAAGCACGCCAAGCCCCTCCTCACTGGTCACGCCGCCGAAGATAACAGCAAGAAGCGCAGGGAAGGCAAGCACCGCGCCGATAATTGCCACAACTGCGCCAGCCAAAATGAGCAGTAATCCAAACAATTCTTTTGTAAATCCGAAGTTGCGTTTCATGGTTTATTTTCCTTTTTGAGTTTTGAATTCGACAACAAAATAGCCAATGCCAAGAATGACATTGACAAAGACAAGCGCGGTATTCAGC
>DZBA01000074.1:0-4100 GCA_022729775.1 Anaerolinea thermophila
ACCTTATTGTATTGGGATGAAATAGATGAGTGTATTATAAAGCGGTTGGGAGATTCCAATTATTGTATAATTTCGCGCTATGACATCCATCCTCTTCCCCCTGCTCGGTTATCTTTTCGGCTCGCTGCCCTTTTCTGTTTGGATTACGCGCCTCGCCAAAGGCGTGGATGTGCGCGATGGTGGTTCCGGTCATGCTGGCGCGACGAATACAATTCGTCAAGCCGGGTTTGGCTGGGGCGCGCTGGTGTTGATATTGGACATCGGCAAGGGATTTCTCCCCATGTACCTTGCCATGCAAAGCAATGTTTCTTCCACGATTCTTATCATCACAGCCATCAGCGCGGTGGTTGGACATTGCTTTCCGGTCTTCGCCCAGTTTCGCGGCGGCATGGGGTTGGCAACCGCAGGCGGATGCGTGCTGGCGATCAATCCGCTTTCGTTTTGGATAGCGATTGGTTTGCTTGTGCTGTGCGTGCTGGTCATCCGTCACGCCGCGCGCGCGAGTGTGGTCGCGGGGATTCTTGTCGCGCCCGCGCTGTGGCTGCTCCACATCCGCGACCTTTCCGCGTGGACGGCGCTGGGCGTGGGCGGAGTCATTGCGTTAAGATTTTTAATCAACTGGAATCGCCAATATCGGGAATTATGGCTAGACCGCGAACAAAAAAAATGACTGCCACAGAATGACAGTCAATTCATTTTATTAGTCGTCGTTTCCTAATATCCAATCCAGTACGCCGTGTTTCTTTTTTGATTTCTCTTTTGGCATTTCGAGCAGCACAACGGTGATGTTGTCATGCCCGCCGCGCTTGTTCGCAAGGTCAACCAAAGCCTCTGCCGCCGCGTTGAGGTCGGCGCTTTCGTAGACAATGCTGCAAATCTCGTCATCCCATACGAGGTCGGTCAAGCCGTCACTGCACACGAGGATGATGTCGCCTATTTCGAGCAAAAATCCCTGGTTGCCCTCGGATTCATCCTTGCTTTCAGAATTATCCACGCGCAGACGAAAATCCACAACGGGAGGTTTTGCGCCGCCCAAATGCCTGCGGATGACGTGGCGGTTTGGGTGGTCGTGCATCTGTTCAGCGGTGATGATGCCTTTCTCAAAAGCTTCCTGCACCCAGGTATGGTCAACGGTCAAACGCTGGATTTGTTTTTCGCGCAAAAGATAAATGCGCGAATCGCCCACATAAGCCGTATACAACTTGTCTTCGATCACCCACACACACGCGCAAGTTGACCCCATGCCGAGCTGCTCGTCATTGGCGGCGGCGTGACCCGCGATTGCCTGATTTGCGTTATGAATTGCGCTTTCGAGCGTCTTCAAAGGCTTGCGCGCGGAACTCTCCGCGACTTCTTTGGTGATGTAGTTGATGGCAATTTCCGCGGCGACTTCCCCCGCGCGATGTCCGCCGATGCCATCCGCGACGACAGCAAACAAAGCGGGGCGCGGATCACCCTCCTTCAATTGAAAAGAGGAAATCTCGTAGCGGTCTTCATTATTCTTGCCAGACATGCCGGCGTGGCTGATGGCGGCAACGTGAAGATGGGGGAATTTGGAACGAATCATGATTCTTCGATGGGTAATATGGTAATGGTCGGCTTCGAAGGTTCCGGCGGCGTTTTGAGCGTGAAGCGATATACCAACTGTCCAAAGTGTACCATATCGCCATGCGCAAGACGAACGCCCTCGCGCGAAATCAAATCGTAGTTTACCCACGTCCCCGCAATGGAATTATTATCCAACAGCAGATAACCGCCGTCATCGGTTCTGCGCAAACGCGCGTGGACAGATGAAATGGATGGCATATCTAAAATTTGCGAGCATTGAATCGGGTCCGTGCCAAAGGTGGTTTCAGGTTCGAGAATCAGAATGGGGGGAAGCGCCGCAAGCTGACCATCGGGGTTCAGGCGCATGAACATCGCATCCGCTTCTTTTTGTTCCGTCCCATTTTTCTTCGGCATGACCAGAGTTTTCTTATTCTTTCCGATGGGAATTGTCTGCACGGATGTGGACGACTTCATGGATTGGATGGGCTGCGTCAATGGGTCGGCGTTCGCGCGGCGCGTCTCCTGCGCGGCGCGCAGTGAAGACATGCGCACGCGTCCGCCCAGCAGAATGACAAACAAAGCCAGCCCTGCCAGCATAATCGCGCCAATGGCAATTTGAATGCGATATTTGGCAAGCCAAGCCAGCCAACCGCTCAACGGCTTGACCACCGTTACCGTAATCGGAACCGACATGCTTATCTTTTGCAGCCCAAGCACATCCACCGCCTCGACCATGATTTGATGTTCGGCAGTCTTTGTATACTTGCTAATATCCCATGAAAACACATCGAAAGGCTCGGACGTATTTTCATCCATGATGAGACCATCCACATACAAGGTGGAGCGCGTCAACGGGCGCGGATGTCCGTCTGGAAATTCGATGATGATTTTTACTTCCTGCGTTGTTGGCAGCAAGACATCGGTATTAAAGGGGTCGTCCTCCGGCGCGCGGCGCGTGATGCTGACATCATTGGTCAAGGGGAAGGGGTTGGGCGGCTGAATATCAATGCTGAATTTTTGCGCGGAAGAATCCAACGCGCCCGAAGTTAAGTTTGCCTTCGCGGTTATTTGATGCTCGCCCGACGCGTTCGCGCGCGAGAAATAAGTCAACATGTACACGCGGCGCAGCGCGGAAAAATATGTTTCAGGGTCGGGAAAGCGCTCGATGCCCGAATACGAGAACATGCTTCCGCCGGTTTGCGCGGCAAGGTCGTTGAACGCCAACGCGCTGGGGCTTTGGAATGTGGTGGCAAGGTCAATAAACCAAACGAAGACGCGGACATGATTCTCTCGCGCGCGCTTCAAAAGCGGCTGAAGTTCCTCAGTCATGTTGAGGTCATCGCTGTGCGGGGTGATAAACAAAATCGCGCGCTTCATTCCCACTTGCGCGGGCTGCGCGCTGACGGTATCCAACGCAATCGAAAGCGAAAGCAGGTTGGGAGTCGCCGCGCGGAAATCGGGGTTGAAGCCGGTCAAGCCGACGACAAAATCCGCCGCGCTTGCATGGTTGATGACCGGTCCCGCCTGGCTGACGAGGCTGTAATCATCGGGGACTTCTGGCGGGCGGCTTTGCGCCCACTGCGCGATAATTTGCGCCGCGCGTTGAAAGCGCGAAAAGTTGGAATCATCGCGCACATCAAGCGGCTGTCCCTGATTAACTGCGACCACCAATTGCAAGGGCGCGGCAGTTTCGACAAGAGATTCAACGGGGAGCGGATTCCCATCTTCGTAGATGGTCACCGCTTCGCGCTTGAGTCCAGACGCGAAAATCCCGCTCGCGTCGAAGACATCCAGCGGCAGGGAAATTTGCGGGAAGGCAGAAAGATTGGCGGGGTAGAGTTCCGCGTAGGTAAGGTTTTGCTGCGCCGCCACATCTGACGCCGCGCCAAGCAAAAGGCTTAACCCCAACAGCAGGGCGAGAAATTTACGCATTTGCTTCTAACAAAATCGGCGCGTCTTTGTCTTGCTGCGGAGTCGTCAGGCGCATGAAGGTCAACGTCCACGCGGATTGAATGTAAGCAGTCAACACGCCGTTCAAGAAAATGATGATGGGCAGGTATCCGGCAACACAGGCAATGCCAACCCAAATGGCAGTGTTCATTTCGCCTTCCATTGCGCCAAAGATAATCGGGATGAAGGCAAGGATGAAAGGCAGGGCAATGATGAAACCAACGATGCCGCCGCCGAACATCAAAATCAAAGACATGACGACGATAGGTCCTACATTTTGCTTGACCACTTCCCAGCCGCGCTTGAGACCATCGAACATGCCGAGGTTTTCAATCACAATGGCGGTTTGGGCTTGTTCAACAACTACGCCGACAACAATCATCACCGGAATCAAAATGCAGATAAGCGGAATCAAGCACAAGAAGCCAACCCCAGCCGTCAACACGCCAACCAAGATGAGCGGAATAAAGATGGCAAGCACAGCCAAGCCAATCAGAAAAGACAGTCCAAACACACGCCAGAAATAGGGCAGGCTTTCAGAGAACAATTCGCCAAAGGCGAGACTCTCCGCGCCTTTTTCAGCCTTGTATGTTCCTTGAATG
>DZBA01000074.1:4200-12346 GCA_022729775.1 Anaerolinea thermophila
GCGGGTAAGAACATTGCCAAAATCAAAGTTCATGGGGGACTCCTCGTTAAGGTTACAAGTTTAAGGTTGAAGGTTCAAGGTTGCAGATTGCAGGGGAATGCTTATTCCCATTCGATGGTTGCAGGCGGTTTACTTGTAATATCATACACCACACGGTTGATTCCTTCCACCTCGTTGACAATGCGGCTGGAGACTCTTGCCAGCAGTTCATGGGGCAGGCGCGCCCAATCTGCGGTCATGAAGTCTTCGGTGGTGACGACGCGAATCGCGGCGGCTTCCTGATAGGTGCGCTGGTCGCCCATCACGCCCACAGAGCGGACGGGGAGTAAAACCACAAACGCCTGCGAAGCCTTGCCGCCCTTCCCCAAAAAACCTTCTTTGAGCAATTCCTGTTGAAGGATGTTATCTGCGGCGCGGAGTCTTGCCGCGCGCTCGGCTGTCACCTCTCCTAAACAGCGCACGGTCAAGCCGGGACCGGGGAAGGGCTGCCGCCAAACGAGATTTTCGGTCAAGCCCAATGCCTCTCCCACCAGACGCACTTCGTCTTTGAATAAATAACGCAGCGGCTCGACGAGTTCAAATTCGATGTCTTCGGGAAGTCCGCCGACGTTATGATGGGTTTTGATTTTTTCGGCTTTGTTACGATCCGGCGCGGATGATTCCACCACGTCGGGATAAATCGTCCCCTGCACCAAAAACTTTGGTTTGCCAAGTTCTTTTGCCTGCCGCTCGAACAGGCGGATGAATTTTTCGCCGACGATTTTGCGCTTCTTCTCCGGATCGGTCACGCCTTTCAGCGCGGAAAAGAACTCATCGCTCGCGTCAATGGCAACCAACTCCGCGCCGAGTCCATTCCGAAACGCGGAGACAACCTCCTCGCCTTCATTGTGACGCATGAGTCCAGTATCCACAAACATGCAGACGAGCTGCTCACCAATGGCTTTGTGAACCAACGCCGCCGCGACAGATGAATCCACGCCGCCGGAAACCGCAGCTAGTACGCGTTCACTACCCACCTGCGCGCGGATTCGTTTTATACTTTCCTCGATAATGGATGCCGGAGTCCAATCCGGTTTGACCTTGCAAATATCAACAACAAAGCGCTTGAGCAGTTCAACCCCATTGGGCGTGTGATGCACTTCGGGATGGAATTGCACCGCGTAATACTTCCGCTTTTCGTCGCCCATTGCCGCAAAAGGACTGCTCCCCGATTTTGCCAGCGCGACAAACCCATCCGGCATTTTGGTCACTTTATCGCCGTGCGACATCCACACGCGAGAGAGATCGGAAAGCAGGGGCGCGGAGGTTAGCAGTTCAATTTCGGCGTGACCATACTCGCGGTTTGCGGATGGGTCTACCTGCCCGCCGAGCGCGTGAGTCAGCGCCTGCATTCCGTAACAAATTCCCAAAATCGGCAAGCCTGATTCCAAAATAAATTTTTGGATGTAAGGCGCGTCTTTCTCGTACACGGACTTGGGTCCGCCGGAGAGGATGAAGCCTTTGGGTTGAATCGAGAGTATCTTTTCCTGCGGGGCATCCCAGGGGAAGAGCTCGCAGTAGACATTGACCTCGCGCACGCGCCGCGCAATAATCTGCGCGTATTGCGAACCAAAATCGAGAATGGCGATTGAATTCATGGACTGTATTTTCATTGACCTTTATAATTTTGACAAGACTGAATTGCGGCGATATTCAGAATAACCGTCGCCGCGCATTTTTTCAAAGAGAGCGGATATGACATTAACCAACGGCGTTGACGAAGTTTATTATAAAAGTTTCACACTCACTGAAGACGGCTTGAAGCAATTCCAAAAAGTGTTGGAAAATGCCGCGCAGCGCTTTCCCGCGCCTGCTGAATTAATCTACACCATTGTCACCTCTGACTTCCGTTATTTCGAGACCAAACGGCTGGAAGACGTGACGCATGATTTGGAAGTGCAAAAGAAAGACATCATCCAACTGGCAATGGAATCGCAGTTCAGCAGCCCGGATGCGCGCATCGAAGGGGACGCTGTGAAACCTCCGCTGGAAGGGTGGAATGTCCGCGTTATTTTCAGCATCCTGCAAAAAAGCCCCTGGGATACGCGCGTGGATAAAATCAGCCTGCGCGTTAAATCCGAAGACCGCAAGTGGTCGTCAGATTACATCAACCGGCTGGAAAACCTGATTTATGAAGTGCCGCGCGGCAACCGCACGCCCACCATCATCTTCTGGCTGTTTGTAGTTCCGCTGTTCTTTTTTATCAAGACGCTGCTTGTACAACTCTCCGCGCCTGCGGATTGGTATTTGCGCGCGTTTGGACGCAACCTGTTTTTTGCGTATCTGGGAATTAGCGCGTTGATATTTCTTGTCGGCTTTGCCGTAGACGCGCTTGGATACAGACCCTACGCGTACCGCCTGTTGTTTGGTCCTGACTCCAGTTTTATTTGGGGACAGGGAAAAGCCGACCATGAAGCGCGGGAATACGCGCGGCAAATTAGCATGGCAATCGTCGGCTTCCTGTTTATTATTCTCCTCTTTATCAGCATGGTATACGCGGTTTAATCAGCAAGCCGCATGGAACTTACTCCCCCGCAAGTAGAACTTGCGGAGTCCGCTCAAAAAATTCAAAGGAGATTTTATGCGAACAAAAATATTGATCCTTCTTATTTTGTTAATGACCTTCCTCCTGCCGCGACAGGATGTTTCCGCGCTGTTCCCGGCGGACGCGCAAAATGACCGGGTCACGTTTGATTTCCCTAACACCGCGACCTTTTCCGCGACGCTGAAATCAAACGCGCGAATCACCTCAATCACATTGGAGTATGGCGACAACCAGCTCACCTGTGGCAACGTCATCGCCAAAGCATATCCGCAATTTGAACCCGCGCAGAGCGTCCAAGCCGAATGGATGTGGGATATGCGTCAAAGCGGATCGCTGCCGCCGGGCGCGCAAATTTGGTGGCGCTGGAAGTATACAGACGAGTCCGGCGCGGAATTTGTCAGCGAGCGACAAACCGCAACATGGCTGGATACCGTTCACGACTGGCAAACCATCGAAAGCGGCGACCTGCGCGTGCATTGGTACAGCAGCGATTCAGCCGTAGCCAAGACCATGCTCGAAGCCGGGGTCGAAGGTTTGCGCCGCAACAAAGAACAGGCGGGCTTGACCACAGACGCGCCGATTGACCTTTATATTTATTCCAACACAGACGACATGCGCGACTCCATCCTTTACGAACCTGCATGGATGGGCGGCGGCGCGTTTGCGGAATATAACGTGGTCATTCTGGGACTTTCAGCATCCGATAAGACATGGGATAGAAACGCGGTCATTCACGAGCTCACGCACGTTTTGATCGGGCAACTCACATTTTCCTGCATTGGGTCTGTGCCGACATGGTTGAATGAAGGACTCGCCATGTACAGCGAAGGCGAGCTGGATTCCTACTCGCAAACGCAGTTGAATCAATCCATCAGCAGCAATCAATTAATTACTTTGCGCTCGATGAGCGGCGGATTTTCTGAACTGCCCGATAAAGCCAATTTATCCTACACGCAATCACAAAGCGTGGTGAAATTTTTGATAGAAACATACGGTCAAGACAAAATGACCGAACTGCTGACCGCGCTGCGCGATTCCAAACCGATTGACGACGCGCTGATAGAAACCTACGGGTTCGATACTGACGGATTGGAAGACCTCTGGCGCAAAGCAGTCAACGCCGCGCCGCGCGCCGTTTCCGCGCAGCCGACCTCACAGCCCACGCCGACTTTTGTCCCAACCTATGTGCCGATGTCCGGCGCGCCGCTGGCTGTTACCCCCACGCCTTACGCAGTTCCCACCTCATCTTTTGACGGGGCAAGCCCCGAAGCGCCCGCCAGTCCATTCAAGGACAAGACCTTCATCTTCCTGACCGTCGTCCTCGCCTGTGTTTGCATCTCGATGCTGCTTGTGGTTGGAATTTTTATCTTGGGATTTATGGCGCGCCGCGATAGCGCAAAAGTCAAAGGAAAGAAACATGCAAAAGCCAAATAAACTCCACTCGATTCTCATCCTGCTTGCGCTGGTTGTTTCTATGGTTGCCATTGCAAGCTCAAACCAACAACTCGATGTTCCGCTAAATCAGGCAATTGTCTACAGCGGCGGAGAGACTCCCAACCTGCGCATGTATGACCCCGCCACCACGTATGGCTCCGGCGATAAACGCGCCTTCAGCGGACTTGTCGCCTTCGACCCGCATTTGAACCTCACCCCCGACCTTGCGGAACAATGGGATGTCAGCGCGGATGGAATGACTTACACCTTCCACCTGCGCGCAAATGCAAAATTCCACGATGGGCGGGCAGTTACCGCGCAGGATGTGATTTATTCATGGGAGCGCGCCGCGAGTCCGCAGATGCAATCCGACACCGCGTTGACCTACCTCGGCGACATCATCGGCGCGGAAGAAATGGCAAGCGGTCAGGCGGATCACATCCGCGGATTGAAAGCGCTGGACGAACTCACCCTGCAAGTAACCATTGACGCGCCCAAGCCATACTTCCTTTTGAAGTTAACCTACCCCACCGCGTTCGTCGTGGATAAGAAAAATGTCGAAAGCGGAGAAGACTGGGTGCGGCGTCCCAATGGCACAGGTCCCTACCGGTTGAGCAAATGGAAATCCAACGAATATATGCTATATGAAGCCAACCAGGATTTCTATCTCGGCGCGCCATCCATTCCTTACGTTGTCGTTAAACTATACGCGGGCGACGATGTGCGCTTGTTTGAAACCAAAGAAGTGGATGTCGCGGGTGTTGGGCTGTATGACGTAGACCGTATGCTCGACCCCACCGAACCGCTTCATACCCAGCTCATATCCGGCGTTGACCTTTGCACAGATTACGTCGTCTTCGACGTGACCAAACCGCCCTTCGACGACATCAACGTCCGCAAAGCGTTTACGATGGCATACGACCGCCAGCGTTATATTGACGTCGTCCTGCGCGGACAATCCCTGCCTGCGATTGGCATTTACCCGCCGGGCTTGCCGGGATTCAATTACGCGCTGAAAGGTCTGCCCTTCGACCCGAATCAAGCGCGCCAATTGCTCAAGCAATCCAAATATGGCAGCGCGGAAAATCTCCCGCCGATTGTGTACACCAACGGCGGCATCGGCAGCTATGTCAGCGCGGATGTGGCGGCGATGATCAACATGTGGGAGGAAAATCTCGGCGTGAAGATTATCATCGAAAACATCGAATACAACTATTACTACGAGCAGATTTACTCCGGCAATCACGGGCAGATTATTTCCGGCGGCTGGTGCGCCGATTACCCCGACCCGGAAAATTTTGCCGATGTGCTTTTTCACAGCAAGTCGGGACAAAATCACGGGCATTACTCAAACCCCAAGTTGGATACGCTGCTCGAATCTGCGCGCGTGGAACAAGACGTGACGCAGCGCATCGCCATGTACCAACAAGCGGAACAAATCATTGTGGATGACGCGCCGGTCATGTTCACCACACACGGGCTTTCATTCCAATTGGTACAACCGTATGTAAAAGGATATGTCTTCACCCCAATTGACGTGCCAATCGAGCGTTATATGTGGCTGGAAGGAAAATGAACGCGCTGAAATCCAACAAAGCGGAACTGCTCTCGTGGGCGGTCATCATCACGGGCGCGTTGTTGCGCTTGCGGCAATATTTCCTCAACCGCTCCTTCTGGGCGGATGAGGCGAGTCTGGCGTTCAACCTTGTCACGCGCAATTACGCGCAGCTGACCCAGCCGCTCGATTATCAGCAAGGCGCGCCCATCGGTTTTTTGTTCGTCGAAAAAACGGCGCTGCTCCTATTTGGGAATCATGAATATTCGCTGCGCTTGTTTCCGCTTATTAGTGGGATTTTGGCAATTTACCTGTTATACCGAATCGTCCGCGAACATTTCGGCGCAAGCGGACTTTTTGCCGTCGCCGCGCTTGCCATCGGCTGGGACATGGCGTACTACTCCTCCGAGCTCAAACAATATTCCAGCGATGCGGCAATTGCCCTGCTCTTGATTTATCTTGCGCTGCGCCTGCTCGATGACGAAATGCCGCGCGCGCGAAATTACATCACACTGGGCGCGGTTGGCTTCCTTGTGATTTGGGTCTCGCACCCATCTTCGTTTGCGCTCGCCGGTGTCGGCATTACGCTGCTCATCTTAAAACTCATGCGAAAAAATCACGCGCCGTTTGCGTGGATTCTCGCGCTGGGCTTCATCTGGCTGGCATCCTTTAGCGTTGAATACATCGTATCACTGCAAAACCTCGCCGCCGACGAATACCTGCAAGAATATTGGGGCAAAGCCTTTGCGCCCATGCCGCCGTGGAGCAACTGGCGGTGGTTCTATGAAACGTACATTTCGCTGATGGGAGTCAGCCTCAGCACAGAGCAAATTTCGACATGGCTTGCCCTTGCGCTGGGAATTATCGGCAGCGCGTCGTTGTTCATCCGCAAAGGAAATCTCGCCGCCATCCTCGCGCTGACGACCATCGCCGCGCTGGGCGCGTCTGCCTTGCAAAAATATCCGCTCAAAAGCAGGTTTATGCTTTTCCTCGTCCCGATATTTTTGCTCGTCATCACAGAAGGCATCCGCTGGATTTACACAACGTTGAAAAAAAAGAATCGCGCTGCCGCGCTTGTTTTATCCACCCTGCCCGCGCTTTGGCTCTTATATTTTCCGCTTACAGTCACAAGCAGTGAAATCCGACTCACGCGCCCCGATGTTGGAATGCGCCCTGTGGTCGCCTACATTGCCCAAAATAAAAAAGCCGATGAAAGAATTTATGTCTATCACAGCGCCGACCCATCCTTCACATATTATGCGCTGATGTTTGGCATAGATGCCAAATCCCCCGGCGTGATGATGGGCAAAAGCATTATGTCCAAAAAACGCGCGCTCAAAAGTTTTTTAGAGGATGTGGACGCGCTCGAAGGCAGCGGAAAAGTCTGGTTTGTGTTCACCGACATCGTAGATTGCGGCGGCTGTGAAGGCAACATGCAAACATATTACATCGGCGAATTAAACCAACGCGGCAGGATGCTGGAACAAATCAACGTGACGGGCGCAAACGGATACTTATACGATATGACCCCGTGATGTTTTACCGCGCCTCGACAAATACCTCCACCGCGTCTATTGCGGATGCGAGACTGGAGATTTCAAACGCAAAGTTGATTCCCGCCCCCGGCTGAATCGCGCCGCCCTCCCAACGTTTGACGCCGACGACAATCCCATCTTTATCATACGCCACAGCCGCGACTCTTGCGCGAGTCGCGGCTTTTGATTCCGCGGGCAAAGCCACCCCTCCGCTGATGTGAGCCGTGTAGCCGTCCCAGTTAATTTGGGTAACGACATTCGTTAATTTTGCGGGCAGGTAACGCCCATCATTGGGGCTGGATGCAAGCGCGCTCAATAATTGCGCCTGCGGGTTTACGTGGACAACGACGTCCCTAAAAAAGATGGAAACGGGCAAAGATGAATTTGGCGGAACCACATCCAAAGGCGTGAAGGCAGTTTGGCTTGCGAGAATATTTCCGCTTTCATCGAGCAAGTTGATTTGCGCGGAGACGTTTTCCAACATATCGGGCGTGATGTTGCGGATCAACGCAAAACACCATACGCCGGAATCTATCGAAGGGTGGCAAACGATTTGGGTCACAGGAACAGGCGCGGGGGTTAGCGTAGATGCGGCAGCGGAGGCGGAAGGGTCAGGGATGAGCAGAGTCGCGCCAACGGGCATCGCATTGGGGCTGACGCCGGGGTTTGCCGCTTGCAATTCATCCTGCGAAATTTTGAAGCGTTCGGCGAGTTGGCTAAATGTATCGCCCGATTGAATGGCGTATACAAATGGCGTGCTGGTGGGGACTGGCGTTTCGAGAATCACAATCACGTTCGGCGCGGGCGTCAAGCTGGGCGTAGCGGTAAGGTATGCGATGAGCGCGGATGGATTCCCCGGCAAAGACGGCGAAGCGCAGGCTGTGATTAACAAAAGCGCAAGAAGTGATATGTAACGCATTTGGTGATTATAATATCGGACATATCTTTAGTACGGAATCCGCAAGCGGCACTTGCAAAATATCAGGCTCTCTGGGAATTGCCGTGATGCTCGGCTGGATTGCCAAATCCAGCCGTCAT
>DZBA01000075.1 GCA_022729775.1 Anaerolinea thermophila
GTAGTCTCCAGACCAAACAGGAATGATTTTATTTTATCGCTTATCTCGTAACTTATGGCGTTTTGAAAGTGAAGTGCCAGTCTTTTCCTTCGAGCGAGTATGCGGATGTTACGCCCATGACTTCATAGAAGGTGCGCCCCGGCTTAAGGTAAATTGGCACGCCAAGCAGGGTGGTCAAAAGAATGGGCTGGTGTTTATCATGCCGATTCCATAAAGCGGGAATTGCCTTGCCATCGCGGAATACATAAGCGGCGCCAGAATCCAGCAGGTCAATATTATAAACTTCGTCTTCGGCGTTGAATTGGTTGGCAAACGTATAAGGGGCAAATAACATCACCACATTGTCCGCGGTGACGGGCATGTTTGTTTGCGCGTCAATCATGGGCGCGTAGGCTGCCGGTCTGTTTTTTATCATATCGCTTGCTTCTTGGTAGCGGAAATATTTATGCGTGACCGGGTCGTATTCCCAATAGTTATAACTGTAAATCGAATAAAAAGAGTAGATGCGGTCTGCGCTCAACACGCTTTCCGGGGTTTGGTCAGAGAAGAATCCGCCGCGCAAATCCTGGCGCGAATTATCAACGCCTTTTTTTGCCGCGCACTCTGCCCACTTTGCGGTGTTGAAAAAAGCGTTGTTATAACTGTCTCGTTTTTCGGGTCCCAACTTGACAGGCGGGCAGGTGGTATTGCGGGTATATACAATAATCAGAAAATCATTCAATTCGCTGTTTCGCAAGTAGGAAAGTTCTCGCGGGTCGGCGCCTTTGAATGCGAGAAATGCGTTATACATATCCGCGACGTGTTCGTCGAAATATCGTCCCGAACGGACAGGACCGACCATCGGGGAATCGTTTCCGTACATGACGGCGATAAAACGCGTATCGCCCCATTCGATGTAATATTCAAACACGACATCCGCAAGAGTCAACCCCGATTGCGGGCGAATGTAATCCGGTGAGTTTGCAACTTTGATTGCCATGGGTCTGCGTTCCAGCAGCGCCGGGTCGCTGACCGGTAAGCCTGTCAACGGGTTGTGGATGTCAAGCGATTCATACGCGGGCAGGTTAACGCCCGGCTGCGGAACAATATCTGCCGGGGTGGGCAGCGCTTCTGCGGGGGGGATGTATTGCACGGGGTAGGGCGTGTAGGTGGGTTCGATTTGCGGCGTTGATAAGCCCGCGTAAGGGTCAACGTAACCCGCTTCAAATTGAAAGGGCGTCAGGGTGGGCGTGACTTGCTGGCTTGCCGTTGGCGTTGAGGTTGGGAGGGAAATTTCCTGTCCTGCCGCACAGCTGGAGGTCACAAAAGCAAATAAAAGGAATTTCAATAAAATGGATATACGGGGTAAACGTATCATGTATATTATTGTACCAAAGCAAAAGTCACCGGCATTGCATCCATAAAACTGATAAAATTACAGCCGCATGTTAATCCTGATTTCGAGTTCCATCCTTTTTGTCGCAGCATTGGCTTTGATGATTCTGCGCATGATGCAGTTCGCCCCGCGTACCGTTTGGCTGGTTGCGGTGAGCGGAGCAATGCTGGCATTAGGCAGTGTCTTTCTCTGGTTGGGACGCCAACCCCTTGTCCTTGCTTTACCTGCGTGGCAGCCGCATACTTTGTTCATCAACCCGATTCTTTTCCGCGCGGATGGACTTTCCACCCCTTTTGCGTTAAGCCTTGCTGCGCTGACCCTTGCCGTGCTTTTGACCGCCGCTGTTCGTTCGAAGTTCACAAATTCTTACACATGGGCTGGGATGCTGGCGTTGGGCGGGCTTGGCATCCTTGCTGTCACCGCCGACAACCCGTTGACATTGTTGCTGATTTGGGGCGCATTGGATATCACTGAGTTAATTACGCAATTGCGCTCGGTAAGCGGACCTGAAAATAATGAAAAAGTAGTCATTGCGTTTTCCACGCGCGCGCTTGGAATCGGTCTGCTGTTATGGGCGAATATCATCAGCATTGCCAACCAAAGCGTTTTTAATTTTGAAAATATCGCGCCTGCTTCTGGTTTGTATCTTGTCGTTGCGGCAGGATTGCGACTCGGTGTGCTGCCGTTACACCTTCCCTACTCTGCAGAGTCAACGCTCAGGCGCGGATTTGGGACATCGTTCCGATTGGTCTCAGCCGCGTCGAGTCTGGTCTTGCTGGCGCATATTCCGCCGGAGAGTTTATATTCTTCCGTAACGCCAGCCATGATTATCCTCTCGGTGATTGCCGCTTTGTACGGCGGTTGGATGTGGCTGCGCGCGCCCGATGAATTAAATGGCAGACCTTATTGGGTCATTGGCTTGGCGGCGCTTTCGGTCATCTCTGCGCTGGAGGGAAATTCTATTGGCGCGGTGGCGTGGGGCTGCGCGCTGATTCTGGTTGGCGGCGCGTTGTTTCTATCCACTGTGCAAAATATCTGGTTGAACCGCGCATTATTGGCTGGCGCGTGGAGTCTTTCCTCCCTGCCGTTTTCGCTCACTGCCGGCGCATGGCTTGGGGGATTCAAATTCTTTACGCCTTTTGTGATTGTCGCGCAAGCCTTGCTCATTGCCGGTTTTATCCGCCACGCGCTTCGTCCTGCCGGGCGTGACTCGCTGGACGATCAGCAAGTATGGATTCGCACCATGTATCTTTCAGGAATTATCTTGTTGATTGCATTCCAAATCGTGCTGGGATGGGTCGGCTGGGATGGCGCGCGAAGCATTGGCGCGTGGCTGCAAGCCATCTTCGTCGCGCTGTTGACCGCGGGGCTGGTCTGGGCGACTCCGCGCTTGCGAATCCTTACTCCAGTGCGCGCGCATTGGGTCAGATCCACAACGTCAGGGTTGAATGGCATTTATCGCAGTTTGTGGGCTTTTTATTCCTTTCTCGAAAATATCACCCGCGCGATTATTTCAACGCTCGAAGGCGAAAGCGGAATTATGTGGACGCTGCTCTTTTTGGTTCTTTTCATTTCATTACTAACGCAGGGGAGATAGCAACGGCATGAATATGATTGCATGGATTATCGTCGGGCTGATGCTCGTTACTTCAACTGTCATTTTGATCAACTATGACTGGCGCGTGAGTTTGGGCGCGTTGGGCGCGCAATATTTGGGCGTTTTCTTTTTATCCACCCAGCACCTGCCTTTTATCATGGGCGCTGTGAAACTCATCGCCGGTTGGATGGTTGTCGCTGTGCTTGGCATGACCCGGCTGGGATTATCGGGCGCGGATAATAAAAGCGAAGAGACATTTTTGCCGCGCGGACAATGGTTCCGCGTCATTCTCGTCGGCGTCATCGCGTTGATGGCAGCAGGCTCTACCACGCGCATCGAAGAGACCATCCCCGGATTGGGGTTGCAAGTGGTTGCAGGCGGCTTGTTTTTGATTGGCTCCGGTATTTTGCAATTAGGCGTGACATCGGACGTTTTACGAATCACGTTGGGACTTCTCACCATGCTGGCAGGGTTTGAAATTATTTACGCGGCGGTTGAAAGCTCTGTCCTTGTCACCGGTTTGCTGGCAGTGGTCAACCTCGGACTGGGATTAACAGGCTCTTACCTTTTGATTTCCGGCGCCTTTACGTCCGAAGAATATGAGGAAGCATGAGCGCGCCTATCATTTGGATTTTAATTCCCTTTGTAATAGGAATTCTCATTTTTTTCCTCGCTGATGAGTACGCGCCTTTTATCGGCGGCGGATTGTCTATGGCGTTGGCGTTGATTGCGTTGCTGATCCCTATTGATACCGCGCTTTTGCTTGGCTCGCTCTCCATCAAAATTTCCACATCCATAGAAGTGTTGGGGCGTAGTTTTATATTAAGCACAGCGGACGGTATGTTGCTCGTCATGATTTATGGCGTGGCGTCCTTGTGGTTTTTCGGCGCGTATGCGGCAAATAACGCAAAGCGTTTTTGTTCTCTGGGTTTGATGATTGTCGCGCTGCTGACTGCTTCCATCGCCGTCGAGCCATTTCTTTATGCCGCGCTTTTGCTCGAAATGGCTGCCATGCTGGTGATTCCGCTTTTAATCCCCATTTACCAAAAGCCCGGGCGCGGCGTCATTCGTTTCTTAATTTATCAAACGCTTGCCATGCCATTCATTCTCTTCTCCGGGTGGATGTTGACAGGCGTGGAAACCAGCGCGGGCGACCTCGGCGCGACTACGCAGGTCGGCGCGATGCTCGGTTTGGGATTTGCCTTTTTGCTTGGCGTGTTTCCGCTTTACAACTGGATTCCCATGTTGATGGAAGAAGCCTCGCCTTATGTAACCGGCTTTTTGCTTTGGGCGTTGCCGACTTTTACAGTAATCTTCGCGCTCGGATTTTTAGACCGTTATACATGGATTACCACTTCGCCGCAGCTTTCAAGCGCCATCCAATTCGCCGGCGTGCTGATGACCGCGACTGCCGGGCTTTTCGCCGCCATGCAAAAACATATCGGACGCATGGCAGGGTACGCGGCAATTGCAGAAACCGGGTTGATTGTCCTCGCGATGGGATTAAGGTCAACAGAGGTGGTCAATCTCACCTTCCTTTTACTCATCCCGCGCGGATTGGAATTGGCAGTCTGGGCGTTGTCGCTTGCAATTATCAAACGCAAAGTATATTCCCTGCGGCTGAGTGAAGTGCGCGGACTGGCGCGTAAATATCCCATTGCCGTCTTCGCGCTTTTATCCGCGCATCTTTCCATGACAGGCTTTCCGCTGTTGGCTGGCTTTCCTCCGCGCATGGGGCTGTGGCAGGAACTTGCAGGTCAGTCGCTTTCCCTTTCTTTCTGGGCGTTTTTGGGAATTTTAGGATTGCTTGTCGCTTCTATTCGCGCGATGGCTGTCTTTGTCATGGCGGAAGAAGGAACAGCATGGAGCATCAACGAATCGTGGATGCACATTCTCATGCTGGGAATTGGCGTTGCGGGATTATTCCTCGTTGGGATATTCCCACAGGTTCTGCAATTTTTCCTCGCCAGCCTGCCCGCTTTATTTGAACATCTTGGTCGTTGATTCGTTATAATTACCCCTTTGCAAAAGTAAGAGACGGTTTTGTACAAGAAAACTTGCATCCGCAAATTTACGCGAAATGTTCAAACATTCGTGAAGATTGGCGAAGATTAGCGGATGAGAACAAATATCGGAGAACATCATGGAATTTGAACAAATTATCAAACGCCTCGACTTCCTCGAGAAACAACAGCGCGTCAACAAAGACGCAATTGCAATATTCAGCGAGCGGCTCGACGCAATGGAGGCATCGGTCAATGCCGTCTCCAAGCAAGTCAAAGCCGTTGCCGGTCAAGTGGGCGATATTACGCCCATCACCAAGCGCATTGACCAATTCGAAAACTTGATTGCCAAACAGCGCGCCGAATTGTTGAAGATGATAGAAGAAAACGACAAGACGCACACCAAAGCCGAAACTGAAATTGCCAAACGTTTTCCGCCTGAAATACTAGAATTGCAAAAAGCCATTGCCCAATTGAAGACAACCACAACCGCCAGTTTGACGGAGTTCAAGAAAATATTAAAAGAACGCGGCGATGAAATTCAACGCATGACAACCAACGTCAATGATTTCAAAACCCGCGTCGAAGAAGCGCGGCGCTCCAACGAAGATGTTATTGGCGCGTTGAAAGCAATGGACGAAGCGCGTAAAAATGACCTCAAGCGCATTGCCGACCTTCAAGGCGAAATCGCGGCAGTCCGCAAGCGCGTGGATGAAAACCGCGATAAATACACCATCGTTGCCGACAGCGCGCGCAATATCGAAAATCGCTTCAATGACTTACTCGCCTCCGAGCAGGAACGCAAGCAGGCGCAACTCGTTTTTATTGAGCAGCAAACCCTCGCGCAAATCAGCCGCGAACACGCATGGAAGGATTGGGACGCAAAATTTGCAGCCTTCCAAAAAGAGACGTCTGGTATTGATGAGCATATTCAAGCATTGGATGAAGCCCTGCGCGGCGCAAAAAGAGCGCAGGAGACCTACCTTGAGCTCAATACCAAACTGGAACGCCGCATCAACGAAGTGACCGAAATGCAGCGTCTGACCGAAGACCGCTTGCGTCAGGAGTGGATCAGCTTCAAGACCGACGAGCAAAAACGCTGGACAGGTTACAACCTCAATTCCGAAGAAAACTTCCGCGACATTCGCAAGGAAATGCAAAAAATAGCGGAGGGAATTCCTCCCCTGAATGATGCGACGCAGGTATTACAAGACCAAATCCACCAAATTACAGACGCGTCTGAAAAGCAGCTGCAAGAAATGATGAATGCCGTCTATGAATGGATGAGCGCCTACCAACGCATCATGGGACATGGCAAGAAGGCTAAGAAATAACCATGCGCGTTATTGGCACAGCAGGACATGTAGATCACGGAAAATCCACGCTGATTGCGGCGCTGACCGGAACTCACCCCGACCGCCTCAAAGAAGAACAAGCGCGCGAGATGACCATCGAGCTCGGCTTTGGCTGGCTTACGCTTCCCAATGGCGAAGAAATCGGCATTGTGGATGTGCCGGGTCACCGTGACTTCATCGAGAATATGTTGGCAGGCATTGGCGGAATTGATGCCGCGCTGCTGGTCATCGCAGCCGATGAAGGCGTTATGCCGCAAACGCGCGAACATCTTGCCATCCTTGACCTTTTACAAATCCCGGCTGGGATGATTGTCCTCACGAAAATTGACCTTGCGCCGGATGAAGATTGGCTATCGCTTTTGGAAATGGACATCCGCGCCGCTGTGCGCGATACGGTCTTAAGCGCCGCGCCCATCGTGCGCGTTTCCGCAAGACAAAACGCGGGACTAGACTCCCTCAAATCGAATCTGGCTGCGCTGCTGGAATCTAAACCCGCGCGGCTCGACCTCAACCGCCCGCGCCTGCCCATTGACCGCGTCTTTACCATGAGCGGCTTCGGAACCGTCGTCACCGGAACATTGAGCGATGGACATTTATCTGTAGGCGATGAAGTGGAAATTTTGCCGAGCGGTTTGAAAGGGCGGGTGCGCGGACTTCAGACTCACAAAAAGAAAGAAGATGTCGCCGTCATTGGCTCGCGTACCGCCGTGAACATCTCCGGCGTGGATATGGAATCGGTCAGGCGCGGAGAAGTCGTCGTCTACCCGAATCAATATCAAATCACGCGCAGGGTGGATGCGCGCTTTCGTTTGTTGAAAGACGCGTCTTTTTCAGTCAAACATGGCGACGAGGTCAAGTTCTTTGTCAGCGCAAGTGAGACCATCGCAAATTTGCGATTGCTTGGCACAGACGAATTAATGCCCGGCGAAGAAGGCTGGATTCAACTTGAACTGCGCGACCCGGTGGTTGCCGTGCGCGGAGATCGTTACATCCTGCGGCGACCTTCTCCCAGTGAGACTCTCGGCGGCGGCGTCATTGTTGATCACCAACCCAAAGGCAGGCACAAGCGTTTCGATGAGAAGGTTCTCAAATCGCTCGAAGCCCTCATCAAAGGAACGCCCGCTGATATTTTCTTTGAAGCCATGCTTGCGTTGGGCGCGGCAGGCATCAAAGATGTGGTTGTGAAATCACGCCTCGAGTCAGCGGACGCGCAGGCAGCGTTGGATGAATTAATAGAGCGCGGGCAAATTATCGCGCTTGAAAAAGGCGAAGCGAAAATCACCAGCGACTTGTTCATTATTTCCATTTCGCATTACAGCGCTTTGCGCGATAAAGTTTTGCAAACTGTCGCCTCGTATCATACCCAATTCCCATTAAGGCGCGGCATTCCGCGTGAAGAACTCAAAAGCAAATTAAAACTTGCGCCGCGTCTCTTTAACCTGTTGATTGCCGACTATGCATCGCATACCATCTTGACTGAATCTTCCAAATGGCTTTTCCTTCCCGCGCATAAGATTCAATTTACG
Organism: Anaerolinea thermophila; assembly: GCA_022729775.1. Taxonomy (GTDB): domain Bacteria; phylum Chloroflexota; class Anaerolineae; order Anaerolineales; family Villigracilaceae; genus Villigracilis. The sequence continues at coordinate 7,857 of DZBA01000075.1, forward strand.
CCCGCTGACCAAGCCCGCGTAAAGACCCTGCTGCGGAAATTTGCATCAAACCCTTATGCAACCCCCAGCGTCAAAGATTGTCAATCTGATGTTGGTGAGGAAATCCTCAACGCGCTAATCGAACTCGGCGACCTGATTCCTGTTTCGCTGGATGTGATTTTCCGCAAAGCAGATTATGACGGCATGGTGGAAAAAATCCGCGCGGCGATTCGTCAAAACGGGCAAGTGACGCTCGCGGAAGTGCGCGACCTGTTCGGCACGACGCGCAAATATGTTCAGGCATTATTAGAGCATCTCGATGCAACCGGCGTAACTATCCGCGCCGGTGATGCCAGAAAATTAAAATAGGATAGGCTTAAGCCCATCTTACGCAAATGGAGAAATGATGTGCGGACGTTTTGCCTTAACGCTCGACCCCGCTGATTTGCAGGACTTCAGCGATTTTATCTTTCCCGGTCAATTTGCGCCGCGCTTTAACATTGCGCCCTCCCAGCCTGTGCTTGCCATCCCCAATGACGCAAAACACACAGCGGATTTTTTTCTGTGGGGCTTGATTCCTTCATGGGCAAAAGACCCTATCATTGGAAAGAGAATGATCAACGCGCGCGGCGAAACGCTGGCAGAGAAACCTTTTTTTCGAGGCTCGTTCAAATATAAAAGATGTTTGATACCCGCTGATGGATTTTATGAATGGCAGCCGCAGCCCAAATCTAAAACGAAAATTCCCCACTTTATTTATTTGCAAGACCGCAAGTCATTTGCCTTTGCGGGATTGTGGGACGAATGGCATTCACCCGATGGCGCTACGCTACGCTCTTGCACCATTATTACCACCGCGCCAAATGACCTGATGTCCGCGCTGCACAATCGTATGCCGGTCATTTTGGATAAAAGCGATTACGCCGAATGGCTCGACCCCGCCCCGCGCGCGCCTGATTCTTTGGCGCATCTTATCAAGCCGTTTCCCGCGGAAAAGATGGCGGCGCACGCCGTCTCGACTTTGGTTAACATCCCGGTAAATGACAGCCCGGCGTGCATCCTTCCGCTTTAGTTTGTTTTCAAAAAACTCTTCTCGAAACTCCAATTTATAGTAAAATAACCTCCTCTGGGGCGATGGCGGAATCGGCAGACGCAACAGACTTAAAATCTGTCGTTGGTAACAACGTGAGGGTTCGACCCCCTCTCGCCCCACTATCTCATGTCATTGCGAAGGCGGCGCTTGTCCGCCGAAGCAATCCCCTCATCAACGGGAGACTGCTTCGCCTTGTGGCTCGCAGTGACATTTGTTTATACCCCGCAGGGTATTACATAAGGAAGTTATGTTCTTTACACGCCAGAAACTGGAAGAGATCGAAGACAAAAGCCTCGCGCCTTATGGAATGAGAAGCAAGGATACAAAAGGACGCGCTTATCTGGATGGCGAACCGGAGTATCGAACTTCGTTCCAGCGTGACCGTGATAGGATTTTGCACACCACTGCCTTCCGCAGGCTGGAATATAAAACGCAGGTCTTTGTCAACTTTGAAGGCGATTACTTCCGCACGCGCTTAACCCACACGCTTGAGGTGTCGCAAATCGGGCGGACTTTGGCGCGCGCGCTTGGCGCAAATGAAGACCTCGTCGAAACGATTTGCCTTGCGCATGATCTTGGTCACTCCCCATTTGGACATTCCGGCGAAGTTGCCCTCGCGCGTTTGATGAAGGAGTTTGGCGGCTTTGACCATAACAAGCAATCACTGCGCATCGTCACAGAACTTGAACAACGTTATCCTGAATTCCCCGGCTTGAACCTGACATGGGAAGTGCGCGAAGGCATGGTCAAACATGAATCGGAATATGATATTTCCGACGCGCGCGATTATAGTCCCGAACTGCGCGGCAACCTCGAAACACAAATTGCCAATGTCGCGGACGAACTCGCGTACACCACCCACGACCTCGATGACGGTCTGCGCTCTGGCATGATTCTCCCGCAGATTTTGGAAGGCGTCGCGCTGTGGGAAATTCTGCGCGAGACATATAACTGGCGCGGGACGACTCTCAGCGATATGGAACGCCACCGCATGATTCGCCATTTGGTCGGGCTGATGGTCACAGATATGCTGCAAGCAACAGAAGCGCGCATTAAGGAAAGCAAGGTCAAAAGCGCGTTGGATATTCAAAAATTGAAACATAACATCATCGGTTACAGCGAAGAAATGCAGCGCCGCAACCGCGAATTGAAAGACCTGCTTTATAAAAAACTATATCGCCATTACCGCGTGGTGCGAATGCAAGTCAAAGCGGAGCATATCATCTCGGATATGTTCCACGCCTACCGCGCCGAACCATCCATCCTGCCGGACCATGTCCAATTCTTTATTGATAAGCGCGGGCTGGAGCGCACGATTTGTGATTACATTGCCGGCATGACAGACCGTTATGCGACAGAAGAACACAAAAAACTTTTCGATCCCTTTGAAAAGCCTTAATTGGTTTTGACATAAAAGGGGGAGTGAAGGACTTTCCATCCCCCCTTTTATTTTTGCAAAAGGTGACATCCACCTTTTAGAGAGAGGAATAAACCATGACTCAAGATATTTATTTAACCCCCGAAGGCGAGGAAAAATTAAAAGCCGAACTCGCCGAATTGAAAGGTCCGCGCCGCGATGAATTATCACAGCGGTTGCGCTCTGCCATTCAAATGGGAGACCTTTCAGAAAATGCTGATTACCACAAAGCAAAGGAAGATCAGGGGTTTCTCGAGGGACGCATCAAGGAAATAGAAGCGATTTTGCGCGGCGCGGTGATCATCGAGAAAAATGCAAACCAGGGAGTTGTTTCGATTGGTTCTCACATCACCATTCAGGAGGATGATTTCGAACCGGAAACCTATCATCTTGTTGGTCCCACAGAAGCAGACCCGCGTAAGGGGAGAATTTCACACGAGTCCCCGATTGGACGCGCGCTGCTCGATAAAAAGGTGGGTGATTTTGTCGAAGCGGACGCCCCCGGCGGGAAAATCAAATTCAAAATATTGAAAATCGAATAATAAAAAGTCCCTAAAGATTTTACCTTTAGGGACTGATTTTTTTACGCTGCCTGTCCAGTTTGACGGGGCCAGATGGCGAGTTCTAATGTGATGCGCTCGAAGTAGCTGTTGGTGGGCAAAGGTCCGCGCCCGTATTCGAGATCCACAACGGTGGCGAGTAATTGCAGGGTGGCTGTTTCGAGTAATATCTGCGCCTGCGGTTCGACAACCACCAGTTCGCCTTTGGGCTCAAGCCGCGCGCGAATGCCGGGGTCGTTGAAGGCGTGCTGTGACATCATCACTTTGGTTGCGGTTTTGATGTCATTCTTATCAAATAACCATAATTCCAGCGCAGTGACTTTCTTTGGGTCACCGACGCCGATGGTTTCGGATACGCCCACGCCGTACTCGCCCATGAATTCACCGGCGGCGGTGTCAATGCTGAATGATTCATCATACAGGTCATCGCCAAGCACATACGTTGTCATGGTTTGGGTGATGGGCGGCGCAAGACCGAGCTGTTCAAAGTTGGTCTTTTCTGCTTTGCGGCTCATTTCCACCGCTTGCATGGTCGGGGTGACAATGTTGCTGCCGCGGTTGTTCAGCAGTCTATAGGCGTACAATCCGCCGTATGCCAGCAAGCCGAGTAATACAAGCCCGCCGAACGATAGGACAATTGTCCGCGCGAGCGTGCTTCTACCGGTTTCGATGGGTTGAACCGCGCCGGAAGCAAGGGCTTTTGTCACAAGCTCGCCGTAGGATTTGATGATGGCAGGGTCTAAACCTGCTGGGTTGTTTTGAATTTTTTCGTACGCGCTTTGCGCTCCCAAACCAAGATACATCCAGCGCTGCACAGCTAGGTCTGGATTGGGGCGCGTTCCGAAGGAATCGATTGCCATGCGCAGATAATCTTCTTGCAAATCCGCGCGCAAATATGATGGGGTTGCATCTACAAAATCAACGGGGTCAATGATGTAACCCCAAATTAATCCTAAAACCAACCCGCCGACGAATAGTCCGATAGAAAACCAAGGCAATTTTTTTGACAAGGCGACAATAAATTGCATACCGCGCTCCTTTTCAGTGGCATTTTTTCAAATCCAATTATAACCCTAACGTGTAAAATATTTACAACAAAAGCATGATGAATTGACTTTGTTATTTCCGCGCTAAGTTTTGTTTACTTTCGCGCGAAGCGCTTGTGACAGAGTCCGCTGACATCCCATTGCCAAATGATGGGAATTATCGAAAAACACAGAATTGACTTTGCCAGCGATACGGCATCAAATTAAGCCCTTCTTTTTCAAGCGCGTAACCAACGGCGGGACAGTAACCTCTTTCTGAATTCGACTCACCTTCTCCAAGCGGCTTTCAATGTTTGCGTCAAATTCCTCGCGATGATCCCAGTAATACGCCAGCGCGGAATAGATTTGACCCAACGTCAAATATGGGAACTGAATAT
>DZBA01000076.1:0-5131 GCA_022729775.1 Anaerolinea thermophila
AGGTACACAAGTAAAAAGGGTGTGCACGCAAAGGTTGTCACGTGGGACTGCAAAATCTCCCGATTTTGCCTCGAAAGTCAGGAGACTTTCGAATCCATCCCTGACATGTTTTGCGTGCACACTAAAAAGGTGCACAGGCGCTTGATTTCTTGTTTACTTGTATACTTGTTTACCTTTATACTTACACAATGAAACTTTCACAAAACATTCACCTGCTTGGAGACCTGCTTGGCAAGGTCATATCGGAATTGGAAGCGCCATCCATCTTCGAGATTGTCGAGCGGATTCGCGCGCTGGCAAAAGCGCGGCGCAGCGGAGATATTTCCGCTGCGAAAGGTTTGCAGCAAGAAGTCTCATCGTTGCAAACAAAAGAAGCGCGGGCAGTGGCGGCTGCATTTACCGCTTACTTTGACTTAATCAACCTTGCGGAAGAACACCAGCGCGTGCGGCTGCTGCGTAAAAGCGAAGACGAAACATACCCCGAACCCATCAGCGAATCGATCCACAGCGCGGTGGCAACCTTAAAGGAAAACGGCGTCGGTTATAAACAAATGTCCGACCTGCTCGAAAACCTTTCCATCGAGTTGGTCTTGACCGCGCACCCGACAGAAGCGCGCCGCCGCACCATGCTCTCGAAGATGGAGCGCATCGCGCAGCTGCTGCAACGGCTTGGACAAAATCCGCTCTCACAGCGCGAAAGGGACGCGGCAATTGACACGCTGCGCGGGGAAATTTCATCGCTCTGGCTGACAGACCGCATCCGCGCGGACAAATTATCCGTCACCGACGAAGTGCGCACGGGCTTGTATTTCATCGAGTCATTTTTTTGGAATGTCATTCCATCTGTTTATGCCGAACTCGAAAAAGCCATCGAAAAATATTATCCCGGCTTGAAAGCGCCGCATCGCTGGCTGCGGCTCGCTTCGTGGATTGGCGGCGACAGGGACGGCAACCCTTACGTCACCACCGAAGTCACAGCAGAAACCCTGCGCCTGCATCGCGGGCTTGCGGTGGAAAATCACCGCCGCGTCTTTCAAGAATTGGGCAGGCATGTGAGTCTCAGCTCCAAGCGCGTTCCGCCCCCGCCTGCCTTGCAGGAATGGATCGAAAACCGCCGCCCCTTCCCCACACATGTCGCATATATCGAACAGCGCTATGCCACCGAGCCTTACCGCTTGATGATGGCGCTGTTGGCAAATGACCTTGCGGAAGCCTCGCGCGATGATATGAAATCGCATTTACTGGGACAGTATCCGCATAAGGCGCATGTCGTTGCGGAAGATTTTTCGCGCCCGCTGGAATTGATCTCCTCTGCCATTCCTAAAAACCACGTGCAGGATGGACTGCAAACTGTTTTATGCAAAGTGCGCGCATTTGGACTGCACGTTGCGCGGCTTGACTTGCGCGAAGATTCAAGCCGGTTAAATTCCGCGCTTAGCGAAATTTTGCGCGCGCTGAACATCGAATCTGACTTCGAGAATCTCCCGCCTGACCAACGCGCCGAGTTATTGACTCGCCTCTTGAAGCAGCCAACGCCCAGCCTTTCCAAGCACCCCGGCGTGACTGCGGCAGCAGCGGAAACGTGGTCGCTCTTTCAACTCATCGCGCGGACAAACGAACTCTACGGCTCAGAGCTGCTCGGACCTTTCATCATATCCATGACTCACGCGGCAGCGGACGTGTTGACCGTGTTGCTGTTGGCAAAATGGGCGGGCAGCAAAACAATCCCGCAAATTACGCCGCTGTTTGAATCCATCCGCGATTTGAAAGACGCCTCTGAAATTTTAGAATCGCTCTTCACATCCGCGTCATACCGCGAGCATCTCAAAGAACATAACAACGAACAAATTGTCATGATTGGCTATTCTGACAGCAATAAAGATGGCGGCTACCTGATGGCAAACTGGGCTTTATATAAAGCGCAGGAGGACATCACGCGCAGCGCGGAAAAACACAAAATCAAATTGACCATCTTTCACGGGCGCGGCGGGACGATTGCGCGCGGCGGAGGACCCGCCAATCACGCCATCCGCGCGCAGCCTGCGGGCAGCATCAAAGGCAGGTTCCGCGTCACCGAGCAGGGTGAGAATATCGCCTCGCGCTATTCAAATCCCACGCTCGCGCTCCGTCGTCTGGAGCAAATCGTCAGCGCGGTCATCCTCGCATCCATCCCGCAGCAGGAAGAGAAAGCCATTCCCGAAAAATGGCGCGCCACAATGGACGCCATGTCCGAAGCCGCGCAACGCGCGTATCGCTCGCTTGTGTACGAGACGCCGGGCTTTATCGAATTTTGGGAAGCCGTTACGCCATTGGACGAAGTCAAACGATTGCAGATTGGCTCACGTCCCGCAGCGCGCGCAAAAGCCGGGGCGGTGGATCAAATTCGCGCAATTCCCTGGGTGTTCTCGTGGATGCAAAGCCGCTTCAACCTGCCGGGTTGGTATGGGCTTGGCACAGGGCTTTCCTCCATTAACGATTTGCCCCTGCTGCAAGAAATGTATGATGGCTGGTCATTCTTCCGCACGCTGCTGCATAACTCTGAAATGTCACTGCTCAAAGCGGATATGGACATTTGCGCTCTATACGTTGACATGATGCCAGATAAACAACTTGCGGCAAGCATCTTTGAAAATATCCGCGCGGAATATCAACGCACCACCGAATCTGTACTTGCAATTACGCGCCGTCAAGTGCTGCTGGAAGTGGAACCCGTCACACAACAGGCTGTCCACCTCCGCAACCCATACATTGACCCGTTGAACTACATCCAAATCGAAACCCTGCGCCGATTGCGCGCGCTGCCCGATCCCGACTGCGCCGAATCAAAACCGCTGCGCGAGGTGATGGCGTTAACAATCAATGGCATCGCGGCGGGGTTGAGAAATACGGGATGAGAGGTACTGTCTACTTGTGTACTTGCCTACTTGTTTACCTCTATACCCTATGACTTCCATCTTCATCGCTTTTCAATTCTTAACGATTTTCCCCGCAGTCATCAAACGCATGTTCACGCCCGAAGAAATGGGACGCGCGGCGGGATTTTTTCCACTCGTGGGGGTTGCTCTGGGCGCGCTGTTATTTGCCTTGAACCATGCCGCGCGAATCATCTTCCCCGATTCTGTCTCAGCCGCGCTGACTCTCTTCGCGTGGATTTTTCTCACCCGCGCCTTTCACCTCGACGGCTTCATGGATACCTGCGACGGACTCTTCGGCGGCTGGAATCCTGAACGCAGGCTGGAGATTATGAAAGACTCGCGCGTCGGCGCATTTGGAGTCGCGGGCGCGGTTTTGATTCTGCTGATGAAATACGCCGCGCTTTCATCTTCCACGAATATTTTCGCCGCGCTGATTCTCGCCGCCACACTGGGACGTTGGTCACTGCCGCTGCTGATTTACTTCTTCCCTTACGCGCGTCCCAACGGGCTTGGCTACGAGATGAAACACAACACGCGCTGGGTGGAATTGCTCCTCGCCGCGTTGATTACAGGCGTCACGGCTTGGCTGCTCCTCGGCTGGCTGGGACTTGTCCTCATGCTTGCCGCTTCCGTCTTCAGCGTTTTATTCGGCGTATACGTCATGCGACTCCTCCCAGGTCTTACAGGCGACATCTACGGCGCAACAACCATTATGGTCGAAGCGCTGACGTTGATATTTTTTACGATATAAATTTCGGAGTCTGCAAGTTCTACTTGCAGACCACACACTTTCTTACAACTCCAGAAGTAGAACTTCTGGAGTCCATCTAATTCGCTATGAATCTTCTCAAAGACACTTCCGTTTTTATTTCAGACTCTTACATCCACATCCGCAGCGCGGAAGCATTGACCGCGCTCTCATCGGGCGTGGTCGGCGGCGGATTTCAAAAGTCGCGGCACATCCTCAACCTGCATGTGGACAAAGACTACGCGGGGACAAATCCCGCGCTCGATTTGAAAAAATTCGCGCGCAAAATCGGCGTGGATGAAAAATTCATCGGCATGATGACCGCCGCGAAAATCGGCATGACGCAGCCTGTGATTCTCTCCGAGCATGGGCTGACCGTCTGCGCGGTTGTGACCGTCGGGCTGGGCAATTCCACCTGCGCGGGAATCACGCCGCCATTTTTACCTGAATCAGCAGGGACTATTAACACGGTAATCATTCTCGACGCGCAGTTGACCCGCTCCGCGATGGTCAACGCTGTCATCACCGCCACCGAAGCAAAAACCGCCACCCTGCAAGAACTGAACAAGCGTACAAAAGACGGCGACCCAACGACTGGAACTTCCACAGATTCAACGGTGATTGCCACGACGAACAAAGGCGAACTTTTCAAATACACTGGCTCGGTTTCACTGGCGGGCTGGCTCATTGCACGCGCTGTGCGGCAGGCATTGAAGGAATCTCTAAACGCGGCGTGAGGAATACAAGTTACAAGTTACAGGTTACAAGTTCATCCTTCATCCTTCATCATTCATCATTCATAATTCATCCTTTCCCCCATGCCCATTCTCTCCCTCCTCTTCGATTTGCTTTTCGGCGACCCGCCCAACCGTTTCCACCCCACTGCGTGGATGGGCAACCTCATCGCCTTCCTCATGCGATACCGTCCGCGCGGAAATCGCGCCGCTGAATTTTCCTTCGGCGTATTCATCATTCTTATTGGCGTGACCATTTCCATCACCGCAGGTCTCGCCATCACCCAACTAACCCATTACCTACTTACCAATCTATCGATTCCCAATTCTTTATTCTTCATTCTGAATTCTGCATTTTCAGCCCTCTTCCTCAAACTCACCATCTCCCTTCGCGGACTTGACCACGCCGCCCGCGAAGTTCAACTTGCGTTACAAAACAACAACCTGCCCGAAGCGCGGAGATTGCTCTCATGGCATTTGGTCAGCCGCGACACATCGCAGTTGAACGAGTCACAAATCGCCGCTGCCGCGATTGAATCCGTCGCGGAAAATTCCTCCGATGGAATCATCGCGCCGCTCTTCTTCTTCGCCCTCGGTGGATTGCCCGCCGCGTTCGCGTATCGCTTCATCAACACCGCAGACTCCATGCTCGGCTACCGCGACGCGGAACGCGAATGGCTGGGAAAATTCCCCGCGCGGCTCGACGACGTGTTGAACTTCATCCCCGCGCGGCT
>DZBA01000076.1:5231-12268 GCA_022729775.1 Anaerolinea thermophila
CCGTTTGGAACTTCGCCGCGTATTCGGGCGGCGATTCACTCCGCGCCGCTGGAGCGTTACCCCGACCGCGAATCCATCGCGCTGCGCCGCGCATTATCGAATCAACTTGGCGCTGCGATGAATCAAATCATCGTCGGCAACGGCACAGCGGAGTTGATTCAACTCGCGGCGCAGGCGTTCATCCAAAAAGGGAGTCGCGTCTTAATCATCGAGCCGACCTTTGGTGAATATGAGCGCGGCGCGAATCTTGCGGGTGCGGAAATTTTGCGCTGGCGGGCAATGCCCGAAGATGGATTCATGCCGCGCTTTGAAGAAATCGAAAAGGCGTTGAAAGAAAATCCGCGCGTGGTTTTTCTTTGCAATCCCAACAACCCGACGGGACAAATCACGCCGCTGGAAAATTTGCGTCAATGGGCGCGTGAACACCCTGATATTTTTTTCATCGTGGATGAAGCCTACATTGCGTTTGTTCCCAACATGAATTCCGCGATTTCGTTGAATCAAAAAAATATTTTGATTCTGCGTTCGATGACAAAAGACTACGCCATCGCAGGTCTGCGGCTGGGATACGCCGTCGGCGACGTGCAGCGAATCGCCGCGCTGGAAAATCTTCGCCCCGCGTGGAATGTCAACGCGCTGGCACAAGCGGCGGGGCTGGCAGCCTTGACCGATGAAGCATATCTTGCCGAAACCTTAACAAAACTTCGCGCAGAAAAAGAGACCTTGATTTACGGATTGAAGGATTTAGGATATAGCCCCATTCCCTCTCACACAAATTATTTTTTGCTTCCCGTCAAAAACGGCGCGGAGTTCCGCCAAAAATTATTGACGCGCGGAATCCTCGTCCGCGATTGCGCGTCGTTCGGCTTGCCAGAATACGTCCGCATTGCCGCGCGGACAGGCGAAGAGAATGCAAGATTGTTGAATATGCTTCGGCAAGTAAAAGTAGACAAGTAAACAGGTAAACAGGTAAACACGGAATACGCCGCATTCATCCTTCATCATTCATCCTTTCTTATGAAACTTTACTTAATCCGCCACGGACAAACCGACTGGAATCTCAATCGCCGCTTTCAAGGTCAAAGCGATGTGCCGTTGAATCAAACAGGCGCACGTCAAGCCGAGCAAGTTGCGGCGCGACTCTCCACTGAAAAAATTGACTTAATTTATTCAAGCGATTTATCACGCGCAGTTGAAACAGCAGAAATCATACGTAGGTCAGGTTTTCAGCCTGACTTGCAAACCGACACCCGCCTGCGTGAAGTAAATTTTGGAGACTGGGAAGGTTTGAGTTATAACGAAATCAAAGAAAAATATCCCGACTCACTTGCCACCTGGGAACGCGACGTGTACAGCAGTTCCCCGCCAAATGGGGAGACGCTCGAAGATTTAACCAAACGAGTGCAATCATTTTTGGGTGACGTGATTCAGAAACATGACGACCAAACCATTACGGTCGTCGCTCACGGCGGAGTGCTGCAAGTGCTGGTTTGTCTCGCGTTGAAAATCTCCCCGATGATGTACTGGCAGTTTTATATTTCAACCGCTTCGCTTTCACAAATTTCTTTTTACCCCGCAGGCGCGATTTTGAATTTACTGAATGATACGTCACACCTCATCCATTCTCCTTGAAAAACTCCCTGCCGTTCAAAATTAGCCACGCCCACAAAGGAATACACGCGATTTCTTTCCCGTCGCGCTGGATGGTTTCGGAAATATTCTTTGTGAGAATCGTCCCGCGCGGCAAATCAAACTCGACGAGTCCTTCCAACATGCCGACAATTTCCCGTTCAGGCAGCGCGTCGGTGTACGAGACGTTCAACAAAGACAGCGACGGATTCAGGACGGCAAAATCAATCTCCTGTTTGCCTTTCCAGTAGTGGACGGCGGCGTTATTGCGTTTGAGTTCCATGAAGACGGCGTTTTCGGCGCGTTGTCCCCAATCGGGGCGGACGTTGATGACATTGAAGTTCCGCAAGCCGTTATCAATGACGTAAATCTTGCGCGACTTTTGCGCGTCGTTCACCTCGCGGATTTTATAAGAGAAATATGGACTCTCGAAAAACAGATAAGCGTCATAAAAATATTCGAGATATTGCTTGACAGTCTCCACCGAAATATGCAACGCGCGTCCCAAACTGCGAAAAGTATGTTGCTTGGTAAAATCAACCAGGACTTGCAGCCCCAACGACTCCACGTCGCGCGGATAACGCACGGGGCGCATGGACGTAATATCGCGGTTCAAGATGTCGCGGTAGTATGAACTCGCTATCGCGGATTTTGCCTCCTGCGCTTCGGTCAGCACAATTTCGGGAAACCCGCCTTCGTACAGAAAGTTTTCAAGGTGATGAAGAATGGCAGACGCATTATCGAAATTCAGCCTGACCAATTCATCCGCGCTGTTTGCATTGTAAAATGGGACGTTCTTGATTCCCAGATATTCATAAAAGTTGAAAGGATAAATGTCGAACTGAATATTCCTGCCCGTCAATACGGCGGAAGTTTCCGATTGCACCAACGAACGCCGCGAGCCTGAGACGATGAACTTGATATCTTCGCGCCGTTCGTAGCGCGAAGCAAGCCAGTGATTGAAATCGCGGACGCCTTGCAATTCATCCAGGAACAAATATACCTTCCCCTGCGGGTTGAACTTCTCGCGGTAAAAGTTGTAAATCCGCTCCAGCAAATCCGCGCCCTGATCCAAATACGGGCGTACAAGCAAATCATCGAAATACAGGAACACAACGTTTTGTGGCGGGACACCTTCCGCGAGCAACCTGCCTACCATCTGTTGCATGAGCGTGGATTTTCCCGAACGCCGCGCCCCCGTCAGGATGAGAATATGCCGCAAGCCCATCATCTGCCACAGGCGATTTAAATACTTCTCGCGCGGCAGAGTATCGAGCCACAAGCCTTTACCCGCGTCCCGAAAATGCGGATTCCATTTTTGAAGCAGGATATCTATTTGAGCGTTTTCCATGCCAGAAATTTACCCCAAACGCTCAAAACTGTCAACTATACCTGACAGTTTTGGTCTCTTTTTGTCAGTTATACTCGACACTAATGGCTTTTCGTTTCCGTTTGGCTGATTATGCGTCCAGTTTTTTAATTAAAAAACTGGACATTTTGTATTCACTGGACTACAATCGCCTCATGAAAACATCCCTTCTTTCCACATCTATTGTCGAGGAAATCCCAGCTGGGAAGGTTTTCACCTATACGGACATTGTCCGCAGCCCAAGCCAGAAAGAAGCCGTTATCAAAGCCTTAAATCGCATGGTCGCGGCGGGAAAGATCGCCAAACTCTCCAAAGGGCGATACTACATAGCCGAAGAAAGCGCGTTTGGCAAGTTGCAGCCTAAGCAAAACGAAATCGTCAAAGACTTGTTAGAAAAAGACGGCAAACTTATCGGCTACCTCACAGGGTACAGTATATATAATCAATTGGGGTTGACAACCCAAATCAGCAACCTGATTCAAATCGGCAGGAACGATGTCCGCCCGTCTTTCAAGCGGGGACGCTATACAATTTCATTCGTGAAGCAAAAAAACATTATTACCAAAGAAAACATATCCCTGCTCCAAATTCTCGACGCGCTTCGGTATGTTAAGCAAATCCCCGACTCTAGTCCACAATTAATTTGTAAACGGTTGCTGGCGATTATTCGCGGCTTATCTCAAAAAGAAAAGAAATTGCTGGTCGAACTTGCGCTGCGGTATCCGCCTTCGACGCGGGCTTTTCTTGGCGCTATTCTGGACGAGATTGATGACAAGCCATTGACTCTACCCTTGAAAGAATCGCTCAACCCGATCAGCGCGTATAAGTTACTAGCCGCCAGTGCGTTAAAGTCCGCAAGGGAGTGGAATATCAAGTGAGTTTGTTATAATCCCCTCATCAAACCTCAAGGACACCTCACATGGCGCGGATAGAAAACACCGTATTCATCAGTTACAGTCATAAAGACGAGGAATGGAAAGACCGTCTCGTAACCCATCTTGGCGTTTTAGAACGTCAGGGGATTTTGGATTTATGGAATGACCGCCGTATTGCGTTAGGCGATGATTGGCGACCTGAAATCGAAAATGCTATCAGTCGCGCCAGTATTGCCATCTTGATGGTCTCCGCAAATTTCTTAACCTCAAAGTTTATCGTTGATGAAGAATTGCCAAAGTTTTTGGAACGCCGCGCCAATGATGGATTGCGAGTGATTCCGCTTATTGTTCGACCCTGCGCATGGAAGCGGGTGGACTGGCTGGCAAAACTACAAGGCGGGACAAAGGATAACAAGCCTTTATCCAGCGGGAGCGAATATGAAATTGATTCTGTGCTTGCCGCATTAACAGATAAAGTCGCGGAGATTATTCAGAACGCCGAGTTTCATGAAATTCCTGAAACTTCACGAGCAGCGAGTCGGGCTGCAAGCCCGGCCTACGCCTTCGAGCCGCAGATGGTGAACATCCCCGCTGGCACATTTACGATGGGGTCAAATGATAATCACGATGAAAAGCCACCGCACAAGGTGAACCTCTCGGAATACTTCATCGGCAAATATCCCGTCACCAACCGCGAGTATCAAGCCTTTGTGAAGGACGCAAAATACAAAGCGCCTAAAGGTTGGAACGGCGACCAGTTCCCGCAAAACAAGGCGGAACATCCCGTGGTGAATGTTTCGTGGCATGACGCGGTGGCATATTGCGCGTGGTTGAGCAAAAAGACGGGCAAGACCTACCGCCTGCCCACCGAAGCGGAATGGGAAAAAGCCGCCAGAGGCACGGACGGGCGCAAGTACCCCTGGGGCAACAAACCTGAGCCGAATAGAGACTTGCTGAACTATAACGATAATGTTGAAGATACCACCGAAGTCGGCAGTTATGAAGATGGGCACAGTCCCTACGGCGTATATGACATGGCTGGCAACGTGTGGGAATGGGTACATGATTGGTACAGCACAACCTACTATCAGAAGTCGCCGCCCAAGAATCCGCTTGGACCAAATTCAGGAAAGTATCGCGTGCTGCGGGGCGGCTCGTGGAACAACGTCAATAACTACGCCCGTTCTGCGAATCGGGTCAACGACACTCCCGATTACGTCGGCGACCTCATCGGCTTCCGCTGCGCCCGCTCTCTTCCTTGATTCTGTTTTCTGTTCTCTGTTGTTCTGGTTTTCTGAATCGCGCCAATTTTTTCGTTACCTTGCCTGCGGGATTCGTCCCCCCGTTTCTCGCCGAAGGCGAGTCGCGCAAAATTTTTTTGAGACCTGACACCTAAATTTTTCCCAAATTAGGCTAAAACTCATTGCTTGTGACCCATCTTCGCCAAAACCTTGCCACAGATTTCACTGATTCGCACGGATTTTTTGGCTCTCTGGGAGTTGCCGTGATTCGGTACACGGATTACGCGGATTTCACGGATTCACACGGATTTTCTCTAAAAAAATCCGTGTTTGTCCGCGTAATCCGTGAAGTCCGTGTCCAAAAGGTTTTAAATCACGGCGATTCCCAATGAGCCGATTTTTTTAACCAATCGGTGAAAATCCGTGAAATCGGTGGCTAAAGAGGTTTTTGATGAGCCAAACGCCGATGACTTTTAGGATATTTTGCACAAAATTTAGGTGTCAGGTCTGGGATAAAAACCTATGACCTCAAAAGTATTAATGATTCAAGGCAGCAGTTCATCGGCGGGCAAGAGCCTGCTCGTAGCTGCGTTATGCCGCATCTACGCGCGGCGCGGAATTCGCGTCGCCCCGTTCAAAGCGCAGAATATGTCCAACAACGCGGCGGTGTGTGCGGATGGGAGCGAGATCGGGCGCGCGCAGGCGTTACAAGCCGCAGCCGCCAACCTCGCCCCCACAGTGGACATGAATCCCGTCCTCATCAAACCCGAAGCGGATTCACGTTCGCAAATTATTCTCATGGGTCGTCCGTGGCAAACGCTCCACGCAGCCACGTACTACGAAAAGAAAGCGATTCTTTGGGAACACGTTACCGCATCGCTGGATCGTCTCCGCTCAACGTATGATCTCGTCATCATCGAAGGTGCGGGCAGCGCGGCGGAGATCAACCTCAAGCGCGGCGACATCGTCAACATGGCGGTCGCGCGATATGCGGACGCGCCCGTGCTGCTCGTCGGCGACATTGATCGCGGCGGCATTTTCGCGCAGTTGCTCGGCACGCTTTGGCTGCTCGAACCCGAAGAGAAAAATCTTTTGCGCGGCTTCCTCGTCAACAAGTTTCGCGGCGACCTCGCGCTCTTTCACGACGGCGTGCAAATCCTCGAAGAAAAAGGCGGCGTCCCCGTACTGGGCGTCATCCCCTACTTGCATGATTTATATCTTCCTGATGAAGACGCTGTGGCGATTGAATCACCCGCGCAGAATTTTATTTCACATCCCGAAGTTGATCTGGCTGTTCTGGCATTGCCCCGCGTTTCCAACTTCGACGATTTTGATTCCCTGCGCGAAGCGGGAGTCTCCCTTCGATATATCCGCTCCGCGCGTGAGTTTGGAAATCCAACAGCGGTCATCATCCCTGGGACAAAAAGTACCATCGCGGATTTGAACTGGCTGCGCGAGACGGGACTTGCAAATTCAGTCATTGACTTCGCCAAGCGGGGCGGCGCAGTCGTCGGAATTTGCGGCGGCTATCAAATGCTTGGCGAGTCCATCCACGACCCGCATCACACCGAGTCACAAAAAGATTCTGAAAATGGTTTGGGATTATTGCCCGTCGTCACGACGTTTTCAAAAGTAAAAGCAACGTATCAAGTTCATGCCCGCATCGGAGTCCAAAGTCTCCCGACTTTGGACTTACCAACTTTCCTCCAAAATCAGGAAACTTTGGAGTCCGATTTGGAAGGTTACGAGATTCACATGGGCGAGACGCAGACTCAATCCGCGTGGCTGGAGATCAACTCGCGCAACGGCGAGAATGTCAGCATCATGGACGGGGGTATTTCCCCCGATGGAAAAATCTGGGGCTGCTACATTCACGGCATCTTCAACAATGATGGCTTCCGCCGCGCGTGGCTGCACAGTCTC
>DZBA01000077.1 GCA_022729775.1 Anaerolinea thermophila
CCAAAATTCAAGTGATGAATTATGAAGCGCGTTTGGTATAATCCGCGCACTACTAATCAAGGAGAGAAAACATGAAAATTGATTATCAAGAACCCAGCAAAGACCTTTTGATGAGAATTGACATTCACGAAAAATACGGTTCCGCTAATATTGACGTGTGGACCAACGAACTGCTCAACCCGCAGGCGGGCATGAACATTTTGGATGTTGGCTGCGGCGCGGGAAAGTTATGCTTTTTATTTAATGACTATGTAAAAGGCGCGGCAAAAATTACCGGCGGAGATTTTTCGGAAGAATTATTGGAAAAAGCGCGAGAGAAAAACAAAACCGTCGGCGCGGATATTGACTTTCAATTTTTAGATTTCAACGAAAAGTTCAAATTTGCGGATAATGCTTTTGACCTTTGCACCTCAGCGTTTGCAATCTACTACGCCTCTGACCTCGATTTCACCTTTGGCGAAGCGCACCGCGTACTCAAACCCGGCGGACGGTTGTTTGTCTCCGGTCCGTTGCCGGAAAACAAAAAGATGTTCTACGATATCATCAAGGAAGCCACCAACGCAACCATCCCGCCCATGCCCGGCTCATCCCGATTCAAGGGCGATATTTTCAACACCATCAGCAAAATCTTTTCCAAGACCGAGCTGCACACCTTTGAAAACCATCTCACCTTCCCCGAAGTCGCGCCGTTCATTGATTACGTCCGCGCGTCACTGGGCGAAGACCGCAGGCTGTGGACATCCATGTTCAACGGAAACGATGAGTACGAAGCCTTGATTGGAAAAATTACCGAAGTGGCTACGCGCTGGTTTGAGCGTGACGGAAAACTGGTCATGACCAAAGTCGTCGGCGGGATTTTAGCGACGAAATAAGCGATGAATTTCTTTGGCAAAAGAGTCCTTCTACTTGGCGCGCACCCGGACGATATCGAGATCGGGTGCGGCGCTTTGTTGCATCACATTGTGAATGAGACGGATGTTTTATGCGTGACGCTTTCGGATAATCAGAAAAACCCTGATTTGAAAAAAGTAAAAAGCGAACACCTGAACGCAATGAGCGTGTTGGGTGTGCCGGAGGAAAAAGTCGTCTTCGGTACATTTACCACGCGCATCTTCCCCGACGCGCGGCAGGAGATTCTGGAATATTTCCTCAAACTGCGTAAAGAATTCCAACCAGATTTAATCCTCACGCATTCCAAACAGGATGTGCATCAAGACCACAACACGATGACCAACGAGGCTTTGCGCGCGTTTCGTGGCATCACGGTGCTTGGCTTTGACGTAGTGCGTTCATCTTACGATTTCTTCCCGCATTTTCTGGTGGAGGTCAACGAAGAGGACGTGAATAAAAAAATTGAAGCGCTGGCGCAATACGAAACCTACCGCGATAGGTACTACTTCAACAGCGAGTTGACGCGCTCGATCATGATACGTCACGGCGCGCTGGCAGAACTGCCCTTTGCGGAAGGATTCGACATTTTGAGAATCGTCGGAAAATTTGACCCATGCGGCTGATTACATATCCGTTACGGTCAACGCGAATTGATTTTGGAATAGTATAATAAAAAGCAATTTCATTATGACAACAAGCGGCATTTTTGACAGGTCATTGATCAACGTAGAAATCAACCGGCAAGCCGAAGAGGATTTGCCGCCTTTGCCTGCGCGTATGGTCAATCCGCCGTTTGGAATGGACGCTTCCGGGGATTTAATCAAACAATCGAGAGGCTCGACATTGGTTGGGGTGATAAAACAGTTACGGGCATCAGTCAAAGAGCGCGCGCTAAAAGAACTGCCTGCGTCACTGACCCCGGAACAACGCGCCGCGCGCATCGAAACAGAGGCAAATAACGCCGTCGAAGAATTGGTGCGCAGGCTAAACGCCGCCATGCCCGACGCGCGTTATAAAGTCAACGAAATATCGCTTCTCGAAAAAGACCGCTATTACTCATACGAATTCAGTTTATTCGCCAATGATTACGCGGCAGAAATATCGAAAGACCCGCTATTCTATTACCTGCGCGGCGTAAGAACGCTGCCCACCGGCATATTGAATTTAATCCGCCCGTTGACGCTTTCCTATGCGTACACACTTGTTCCCAATCTTTCTTCCAAGCAGTCTGATGCGGACATCCGCGTTAACAAGTCGGGAAATAATTTTGTGCATATCGAATGGCACAGCGAAAAACAGTTAATCAAAGTCCCCAGGGAATTGCACCGCCGATTTATTCGGATGTCGTGCCGCGCGTACCAGGGCGTATTTTCCGGCGTGCCATACTTCCATTCGGGACAGCCCTTCGCGCGCGTGGATGAAGTCAAATGCCAGCTGCGCGGAGACCCGTACTGCGAATGGAAGTTGACGTGGAAAAACCCAGAATCTACCGGCATTTCGGGTTTTTTCAAAAAACAAAAAAAAGGCGGGGATATATTGCAACGCCCCGCCGCTCAAAATACATTTTCGATTAAATTCGACCAAAGCGCAGAAGCGAACCTGCCGCCCCTGCCGGCGCGGATGAGCGCCCCGCCGTTTGGCGTGGACGCCTCCGGCAACCTCATCAAACAATCGAGGGCATCTTCCATCATTGGAGTTGTGGAGCAGCTCAAAGCGTCGGTCACAGAGCGCGCGCAAAAAGAACTGCCGGCATCACTGCCTTACGAACAACGCGCCGCAAGAATCGAATCCGCTGTTAATCAGGCAATGGATGAATTGGTGCGACGATTGAACGAGGCAATGCCCGGCGACCAGTATCGGGTCAGCGCGGAATCACTTCTCGATAAGGGCAAGTATTACTCTTACGAATTCAGTTTGTTTGCCAATGATTACGCGGCAGAGATATCCGGCGATCCGCTATTCTATTACCTGCGCGGAACAAAAAGCGTGCCAATCAGCATGTTGGGGATGATTCGTCCGCTCTCGCTATCCTACGCGTATAGTTTGCTTCCGCGCTTTTCATCCAAGCAAACCGATGCGGATATCCGCGTGACTCAATCGGGCGATAATTTTGTTCACATCCAATGGCATGGCAAAAAGCAAATCGAAAAAGTGCCGAATGAAGAGCGCAGTCGTTATATCCGTATGACCTGCCGCGCATACCAGGGCGTTTATTCCAGTATCGCGCATTATCATTCAGGGCTGCCTTTTGCGCGCGTGGAAGAAGTCAAATGCCAATTGCACGGCGACCCGTATTGTGAGTGGAAATTAACATGGGAATCAACGCAGGCGTCGGGGATTTTCAAATTCTTGAAAAAGAGAAAAGAATCACAGCCTGCGACGCTCGAAGAAACCATGTTCCCGCGCGTGCTTGGAGAAAACGAACTCGGCGCGATTCCCAAATACTTAATTGGCAGACCCTTCGGCAATGACGAACTTGGCAAGCCAATCAATCACGTGCGCGGCTCTTTGTTGCTTGCCGCCATCGAACAGTTAAACGAATCCGTTGCGCGAAAAGTATCATCTACCCTGGGCGAAGCGCTCTTGCCGCAGGAACGTGCCGCAAAAATCGAGCAGGCGCAGTCGGAAGCCATGGATGAATTGGTGCGCCAAATCAACGAGGCGATTAATGACCCGCGTTATGTTGTCACGCGCGAATTTCTCCTGGATACAAATCGGTTTTATTCGCATGAATTTAATCTATTCGTCAATGAAATCGCCATGCGAATTAGCGACGACCCGCACTTCTTCTTTCGTCGTGGATTCAAGAGCGTACCCAATGCGGTAAAGGCTATTGTCAAGCCGCTTTCGATACAACATATTTACGGAATTATTCCGCGCCTGACTGCGCGCGTGGTAAACGAAGACATCCGCGTTGCGCAAGTTCAAGATAATATCGCAATCATCCAATGGTATCCCACTTCTATTTTGGATAAACTTCCCAAAGCCTGGCATCGCCGCGTAGTATACATGATATGCCGGGCGTATCAGGGCGCGTATGCTTCGATTCCGCAAGTCAGCAAGGGAGTTGCGCCAGCCCAGCCGCATGAGACCAAATGCTTCCTCAACGGGGACGAATGCTGCGAGTGGGAGTTTACGTGGCAAGAGCCGGAGCATAAATCTACATTGCGCCCCGGCGAAGAAGCCATGCTCTTAATGGACCGCGTGGACTGGCAATTAAGTTTATACGAGGGCAAACTTCCGCCGTTGCCGGCGAAAATGCAAAATATTCCATACGGAATCAGCAGGGATGGAAAGCCAATCCGCGAGGCAAATGCGATTGCAATCAGCGCGTCCATCAAACAAATGCGCGATTATATCCAGCGGCGCGCCGAACAGGAAACCCAGTTCGACAATGATCCCGAAAGACGCGCGCGGTACATCAAT
Source organism: Anaerolinea thermophila (assembly GCA_022729775.1). GTDB lineage: Bacteria > Chloroflexota > Anaerolineae > Anaerolineales > Villigracilaceae > Villigracilis. The sequence goes on from DZBA01000077.1 coordinate 4,318, forward strand.
CAAATACAGGAAAAAGCGGAAAGCGACCTCGTCAAACGGTTGAATGCCGCCATTCCCGACCCGCGTTATGAAATCGCAAAAGAACTGCTGCGCGATCCACATCAGTGGTTTTCGTATGAATTCAATTTATATGTGGCTGAATACGCCGCAGAAATTAGCGGCGACCCGCGCTTCTTCTTCAATCGCGGACTTCACGCCATTCCCACATCACGCCTGTTTTCCTTGATCAGGCGTATGCGTCCGCTGAGTTTGCGCCAAATTTACGCTTTGCTGCCTGCCTTCGTGCGCATCTTTGGCTCGATTGATATTCGCATCGCGCGGCTGTCGCTGAACTCTGCCATTGTGCAGTGGTATCCCGATTTGGAACTTGCCCGCCTGCCTGAAAACCTTCACCAACATTACAAGCGCATGGCAAGCGAAGGGTATCAGGGTATTTTTACAGTCATCCCCCATTTTTATTACAATCAACCGATTGCGCGCGCAAAAGAAAATCATTCCGTGATGAACGGCGACGCGTACAGCGAGTGGGAATACACATGGCAGGGCGTCATAGAACGCCAAACCGGCATAGAAATCATCGTTGGCGGGCTAATTTCACTATCTGCGGCGATATACATCGCGCTGGGCATGTTTGTATGGGAACACATCGCGGCAGGATTTGCCATTATCGCGCCAGCCTTGGTCGGTTTTCTGTTTTATCAAATGCGCAGGCTGAATTACAAAACCCAGCGACAGGAAACCCTGCTGTTCGAACAGCGTGATAAATCGGAAGAACAATACGACGCGTTGCAACAATCGAACGCAAACCTGCAAATCTCGAACATGGCATTGCAGCAAAGAATCTCCGAAGCGACGACGCTCTACGAAATAGGCACGACATTAAGCGACACGCTCGACACATACGAATTGCTGGAACGCAGCCTGCGCGCCGTGACAGATCACCTGCATTTCGACCGCGCCATGATTATGCTGGCGGAAGAAGAACGCCAATTCTTAATTTACGCGCATTCGATCAACTTCAGCGAAGACATGATTGAATCCATGCGGCGTATGGATTTACCGCTCGATCCTATGGCGGGGTCTATGCTGCCGAAGATTATGCGCGCGGGCAAGCCTGCTTACATCAAAGCTGATGACCCAGATGTTAGCGAACGCGCGCGGCATTATTTCCGCGTCGCAAAGACAAATTCTTTTCTTGCAATTCCCCTGCTTGCAAAAGGCAGGCATATCGGCGTATTGATTATTGACAACGCGCTGACAGAGCGCCCCATTTCTGAAAATGCCTACGACCTGCTCTTCACCATCGGAAGCCAGATCGCCAGCGCAGTGGACAGCGCGCGATTATACGAAACGCTCGAACGACGCGTTGAGCAGCGCACAGCAGAGCGCGCCCGCGCCGAAGAAGAGCTGCGACTGCAACTGCGCGAATCATTGTTGCTGAATCGTATTATTGCCGCCGCTACATCCACCATGGAAATTACGCGCATTCTCGAAATTGTATGCCGAGAGATGTCGCAATTCCTCGGCGTGCCACAGTCAGCTTTTGCGCTCCGACAGGCAGACCGTGACTACATGAAGGTCGTGGCAGAATACATAGAGCCTGGTCGAATCTCGGGGATGAATGTTGTCTTCAAAATACCGGGGAACATCGTCAATGAATATGTCGTCTACAGCCACTCCCCGTTTGTGGTCAATGATGTGCAAAATGACCCGCGTATGGCGTCCATGAAAGAATTATTTTACCAACGCGGCACGAAATCCATGCTCATCACGCCGTTAATCATCCGCGATGAAGTGGAAGGCACGCTGGGTTGGGACTCCATCGAATCGCGTGACTTCACCGAGCGCGAAATTTCACTCGCGCAAAACGTGGTCGCCGCTGCCGGGCGCGCGCTGGAAAACGTCCGCTTGTATGAAGCGATTCAACAGGAACTTGCAGAGCGCAAGCGCGTGGAAGAGGAATTACGCTACGCAAAAGAAATCGCCGAATCCGCGTCACGGTCAAAGAGCGAATTCCTAGCCAACATGAGTCACGAAATCCGCACGCCGATGAACGCCATTATCGGCATGACCGGGCTGCTGCTCGATACAAAGTTAAGCAAGGAACAAAACGAATACGCGGATACCATCCGCGCCAGCAGCGATTCACTACTGACCATTATCAACGATATTTTAGACTTCTCCAAAATCGAAGCGGGCAAGATGGACTTGAATTACCAGCCCTTCAAGTTGCGCGACTGTCTCGAATCCGCGATAGACCTGCTTGCGTTGAAAGCCACCGAAAAAAGACTTGAACTTGGATGTATCATAGAATCTGGAACGCCGTCATCCATTCTGGGCGATGAAACGCGGCTGCGCCAGATTGTGGTCAACCTATTGAGCAACGCGGTGAAATTTACGCAAAGGGGTGAAATTGTACTGAGCGTGGAATCGCAAAAATACGATGCGGACGCGCAAACCCACTTGCTGCGTTTTTCCATCCGCGATACTGGCATTGGCATCCCCCCCGACCGCATGGACAGATTATTTCAATCCTTCTCCCAGGTGGATTCATCTACCACGCGCAAATATGGCGGCACCGGACTTGGGCTTGCCATCAGCAAACGGCTGGCAGAATTGATGGGCGGCAATATGTGGGCAGACAGCCGCGAAGGATACGGCTCGACATTTAATTTCACCATCCATGCAAAGGCGGCAAAAACGCAGGATACGATACAACGCATTCCGCCGCAATTAAACGGCAAGCGCATGTTGATTGTGGACGATAATGCCACCAATCGCCGCATCCTCACTTTGCAAGCGCAATCATGGAAGATGGATTCTGTCGCCTTCTCTGACCCACTGGAAGCATTAAACGCCATTCAGCACGGAGAAGCCTGTGATATCGCAATTCTCGATATGCACATGCCGGGCATGGACGGCTCTGCCCTTGCCAAAGAGATTCATAAAGTAAACGCTTCGCTGCCGCTGGTCATGCTTACTTCACTGGGCTGGCGCGATCCCAACGAAACTGCTGAATTTACAGCCTTCTTGACAAAGCCCATCAAACAATCGAGCCTGTATAACGCGATATCAAACGCGCTTGCGTTGGAAGACGGAAAAGAAACGCGAAAAACTTTCAGCCCCGATTCTGGTTTCGACGCGCAAATGGCGGCGCGGCATCCACTAAAGATTTTGCTGGCAGAAGATAACCTGATTAATCAAAAACTCGCCATTCGCATCATGGAAAGACTCGGCTACCGCGTTGACCTCGCCGCCAATGGGCTCGAGACCCTGCAAGCGTTGGAGCGTCAACGCTATGACCTAATTCTGATGGATGTGCAAATGCCGGAGATGGACGGACTGCAAGCCACGCGCGCCATCCGCGGAAAATATCCGCCGCACTTACAACCGCAGATTATTGCCATGACCGCAAACGCAATGCAAGGCGACCGCGAAATGTGCCTTGACGCTGGAATGAACGACTATGTTAGCAAACCAATTCAGGTGAAAGAATTGGTCGCGGCGCTTGAACTTGCAGCATCGAAAGTCAGCGGGCAAAATCCCTGATTACGGCGCAGGCGAAACAAGCTCGGCGGATTGCAAATCGCGCAACAGCGTTGCCGCAACCATATCCACAAAAGCGGGGTCAACTTCTGCGCGCAAACCGTAGGCGGTCAAACTGTGGACGTAGTTCCGATATGAAAATTGAAGCAAATAAGAGACATAAACGCCTTTTGATTTGATGAAAAGCCGCGTGGCGTCGCCAATCTTGCTGGGCGGCGTTCCTTCATTCCACGTTGCATTCAAGAAATAATCCGCATAGGATTCCATGTAGGTTTGCGCGCCCTGCGCCGATTGGAACATTACAACGTCATCATATAAATCTTCAGGTATAAGCATGTCATTTGCGCCGCGCTTATAATGCACAGACCAGCCATCCACACGCCCAGTTGCGCGGATAAATTCTTCCCCTACACCGTTTTGATACTGCTGAATAATCTCCGCGTTGCGATATGGGCTGCTTGATTCGCGGTCAGCCAAGTGATAATTCGTCCCAGACGGCATGGTATCGGGTGACAAAACAAAAGCAAGCGGTTCGGCGGCAATCACGCGCTCACCCAAGTCCGGCTGCGGAGTAAAAGTCGGCGGGGAGATAAAACTCGAAGGCGAATTCAATTCAGCGGACTGTAATTTCGTAAACCCCTTAAACGCAAGGTCATGCACCAGTTCGCGGGTGATATTTTTTTCCGTGCCAATAATCCAAATGCGATGAACAAAATTGCGATATGAAAATTCATACAACACGTACTTCGTTTCGCGCACCCAGCGCACGTACGCGCGAGCGACTTCGCCAATGGTGAGGTAATCGTATACTTCCGCGTAGCGCCCAACATTTTTATCTGAATATGAAGCCATATATTTGCGCGCGCCTTCCACTGTCGCAAAACGGATGACGTTGCTCATAATCATTCGCGGGTTGTAATAATATCCGGGTCCATTGTGATAATAGATATACCATCCCTCGACACGCAGCGTGTCGTTGATGTAATTCCCTCCTTTTTCCGCGCCTTGATCCTGCATCACTTCGTAATTCAAGTGCGGACCTTCGATGCGGTCAGATGCAAGCCGGCATTGCGGGTCTTCCTGACCTCCGCAAGCGCGCACAAAACGAATATCATACCCGGACGGAAGGTCACTCAATAACAATTTGAAATTTTCAGCCGGCGCGGTGATGACGCGCGTATCAGGCGTGGGCGTCCACGTGGGAGACGGAGTCAATGTCAGCGTGGGAGCGGGGGTAAATGACGGGGTTACAGTGGCAAGCGCCACCGGGGACGAAACACTCGAAGCGGGCGCAAAAGGTAATGTACACGCGGATAAGATAAACGCAAGAAATATGATAGTTTTTTTCTTCATAGCAACCTTCCTTATTGAACAGTCGCAATAATTATAAACCCGTTCAACATGGAAGATGCCCCCTGCTTGCGGTATTAATAGGGCAATCGCATTTGGTTTTTTTATCCGCTAATCTCCACGAATTTACACTAATCCTTCTGAAAAAAATTCGTGAGGATTAGCGCGGATTAGCGGATTCTCAAATACAAGGCTGCGTTTTGGACACTGAAGATTTCTAATGCGATTACCCTGGCAGTATTAATAATGGTCTGGGGTAATCGCGCGCGCTACAACGGGCTTGGCAATCACAAACATCCTGCCCCATGAAAAATTGCCTTCATTTTCAATGCAAGTCTGGAGGGTAAGATGATATTCGCCGCCGTAGGCAATATCAAAAACCTCGCCAGTATCCAGCGTTTGCTGTGTTTTGATATCCTTATAAACGCCGCGCGCAACCACCTCGTACTTGAGAATTTTCTCGACGATAAAGGTCTCTGTGCGACCATCACCGTACACAAGGGCAATCTGGCTGCCTTCAACAAGTTTGAAAAAAGAAGCGCCAGCAAGGTTATTGTGCGCAAGCAAACCAACGTTCCCCATCCGCGCTGCCATATCAAACTGCGCAACAACGGCAGCGTGCGTAGAAACGTATTTCGAATCTCCGCCGGGCTGCTGGACAATTGGATATGCCATTACATCCTGCACATACACGCCGCGAAGAATGTTGGCGTCGCCATTTTTCACTCTTTCAACAAACGATTTAAGTTCAGGCATGGCAGGAAGAGAGCTCTTCGCCTGAACAGATTCAGGAACGGCAAAAGAACAAAACAAAATTACCAGAAAAACACTGGCTGTAATTTGGGTGATACTTCGCGTAAGTTGACTGATGGTTTTCATGAGATACTCCTGGTTCATGAGCATCAAAGTCACTTCGCATCGGTTGTCATCAAACTGCGGAATTTATTTGAATGCTCGTTTTCGGTAGCCTGGCGATCATGTCCGCGTGTGAGGATTTAGACCCATTGGCTTTGCGCCGCTGTCTTTCGACAGGTTTGCCGTTGTCGGTACGATGTATTGAATGTATTTTATTTATAAATGAAAATTACGCCATCATCGCGGTACTGAAACAAAAGCGGTAAAAATACTTAAACCTTTTTCCAAAAATACGTACAGGTTTTAACCCACTTCCTTGACAAACATATTCCTATTTGACAATATAGCACTATAAACACATGCCACTCGAACACGCCATCCTCTCCTTTCTAGAATTCACCCCCATGACAGGCTATGACCTGAAAAAGTATTTTGACGTCTCTGTTGCGCATTTTTGGTCGGCAACACAAAGTCACATCTATAAATCACTCGAAGGTTTGGAGAAAAAAGGCTGGGCTGAATCCACCATCATTCCGCAGGAGGGAAAACCAAACCGCAAGCAATATCAGATTACAGATGAAGGTCGCGCGGAGTTGCGCCGCTGGCTGGTAACGCCAATGGCGCTTGACCCTGTCCGCGAAGGCTGGTTGATTCAAATCTTCTTCTCTCACTTAAGTTCCAATGAAGAGATCGCCGCGCTTTTCGAGGAGCGCATTCGCCAAATCCGCGAAAGGTTGGAAAGCCTGCGCTCCACCGCTCAAAAGGCGATTGACGAAAATAAAAAAGAAATCCCATTTGAACGCGCGAACCAACTCTGGCAGGTGACTCTCGATTATGGAATTGATTATTACGAATTCGAACTGGCATGGAGCGAGAAAATGCTTGCGGCTTGCAAAAACCTCCCGCCGCTGATACCGCCCGAATAGCCGTCCTATAACGCGGCGCTCACGTCGCGCAAAATCCATATCACTAAAAACGACTTTTTTTTCAAACCGCCTGAATCAAGGCGGTAATTGGACTCCAAAGTCTCCCGACTTTGGAGTTACTTATCGAAACACTCCAAAGTCAAGAGATGTTGGAGTCCCGCAAAAAAGAGGAAAACTTGACCCCGATTCTCACCGCCCTAATCATTGGTCTTGCCATCGCGGGCATTTTCGCCCTTCGACCTGTCACCGCCAAAATCAAGACCGTGTTCCACTCCAATCCTGTGGTCAACACGCAAATCAAATTTCAATCCCTGCAATTGGTCTTGGCTGCGACTGTTTTGATCCTCGCTTATTTTCTCAACCCTGAAAACTTCGCGCGCTTCTTCCGCATGGGAGATGTCAACGCACATATCAGCAAAATCGCATGGCTGGGAGTCACGGGCAACGAAACATGGCTGGAGATTGCCACCAGCATGGGATTTTTCATCACGCTGGCGACGGGAATTTTCATGTTCTTTCAACTGAAAAAAGCAGGCGCGGATTATCGCTACTTTTTATTCAGCCTGCTGTGGTCAATTCCATTTTCAATGGCGAACGCTTTTTCAGAGGAAGCCATCTTCAGAATCGGAATCATCTCCCCGCTGTATGGAGTCTTTTCTGTATCTGTCATTGCCTTGATTTCAGGCGCGGTGTTCGGTTTACCGCATTACTTCGGAATGCCCAGCGGAATTGTCGGCGCACTGATGGCGGGATTTCTCGGCTGGCTGCTGGCGATGAGCCTCATCGAAACGCAGGGATTCCTCATCGCGTGGGCGATTCACTTTGTACAGGATGTGGTCATCATCACTTCGATGATTTTGATGAATAAATCGGTCGGCTCTTGAACGGCAATCCGTTCAGTTCAAACATCATACAAAAAGGAGATTAGACATGAATAACAAACAATTGGCTTCGGGTGTCTCTTGGGGAATTATCCTGATTGGGGTGGGCGTTTTATATTTCTATGATTGGTGGTGGCCAGGCATTATGCTGGTCATCGGCGCGTCGAGCGCGGCGGAGTTACTTCTGCGCGGCAGGATGAAAGAAGCCATCGGCACGTTCCTCTTCTTCATCGCCATCGTGGTTGTCTTTGAATTGCTTTGGGGCGCGCTCGCTGCCATCCCGTGGACGGCGCTCATTGCGCTGGTCTTGATCGGCATGGGCGGCATGGCAATCATCCAAGCCCTGCGCGGCAAAAAATAG
>DZBA01000002.1:0-24585 GCA_022729775.1 Anaerolinea thermophila
CATCCGTCACATCCGTGTCCAAATGGTTTTTAATCACGGCGATTCCCAATGAGCCGGAATAATGTTAGCCGGCAAATACTATCATCATAAATGGTGGTCGAGCAGCCGCCAAAGAATTAACGAGACCTCATGGAAAAAACTTTTGTTTTTGTCGTTGACGATGAACCGGGCATTGCTTTGTTATGCAATCGCCTGCTTACCCGCGCAGGCTACAGGGTGGAAACTGAAACCAATCCGCGCGCGGCAATTGACTACCTTAAAGAAAACAAGATAGACCTCCTGCTTGTGGATATCCGGATGCCGGAAGTGGATGGCTTTGAGGTGATTCAACACGCCCAACGTTTGCAACCGGATGCCGCCATTCTCATTATGACCGGGCATGGCACGGTCGAGACCGCCATTCGCGCGCTGCGGCAGGGTGTGGATGGACTCATTCTCAAACCGTTTGGGCAGGGCAGTGAACTGATAGATGCGGCAAAACTCGCGCTTGCGGATAGCCAACAGAAGAAGGATGCCGCGCGGACGCAGGCGTTACGTCCGCTGTTTTCGGTGACCGAATCCCTGCTTTCTGAAACGCGGCGCGACCCGCTGCTGGATTTAATTATCAGCGCGATATGTGAAAAACTGCAATGCTCTAACGCCGCTTGTTACCAACAGGATGAGAACAAACAATTTACCTTGTTGACCTCGCGCGGAATTATTCTCTCACATGAGGATTTGTCCCTATTCAGCGGCGCGGATGGCTCTGCCGCGCCGTTGACCATCAACGCCAACGGACCCGGCGACCCGAAATTAAAGTCGCTTCTTTCTAAATTCAAACTTGGCGCGGCGATCCTTGTCCCCATTCTGCGCCCGAATTTGCGCATGTTATTGTATGCCGCCCGGGATAAAACCGAAGCGCCGTTTCAGGAATCGGATGGCGAAATGTTCCAAATCCTTGCGCGTCAAGCGGCGGTGGCATTGGAAAATTCGCGCCTGTATGAAGAGCAGCGCGCCTATGTCCGCAAGATAGAAGAGTCACAAAAGGCGCTGCTGCAAGCGGAAAAAATGGCGGCGGCTGGTCGCCTCAGCGCGTCCATCGCGCATGAAATCAACAACCCGCTGCAATCGGTTCAAAACTGCCTGCACCTTGCGGGGCGCGAAGATTTGGAAGGGGAAAAGCGCGCGGAGTATTTTGATCTTGCCCGCACGGAATTAGAGCGGCTGGTGGTCACTGTCCGCCAGATGTTGGATTTTTATAGACCCAACGCGACCTCGCTCGAAAAAGTAAAAATTGCCGACATGCTGCAATATATTTTGAATTTAATGTCCAAGCAATTGAAAGAGGGTAATGTTACGGTGGTCATTGATTTTATTGGGAAGGTGATGCCGATTCGCGCGGTGGCGAGTCAGATACAGCAGGTTTTTATTAACTTGATATTGAACGCCGCAGACGCGATGCCGGAAGGAGGCGTATTGAAGATTACAACGCGCGCGTTGAAAGACGGCATCGAAATTATTTTTCATGATAACGGGGCAGGAATCCCCAAAGATAAACAGCCGAATATTTTTGAACCATTTTTTAGCACAAAGGATGGCGGCACAGGGCTGGGTTTGACTGTGAGTTACAATATAATTACCGCGCACGGAGGCACGCTCGAATTACTTGCCGACCGCAGCCCTGGCGCATGCTTCCGTATCTTTATGCCTGCTGGAGGAAAACAATGAAATCCAATCTTCTTATCGTTGATGACGAGCCAGTTGCCCGTCAGTCGCTTTCTGATATTCTCAAACTCGAAGGATACAATGTATCCGCTGTGCCGAACGGACAGGCGGCAGTTGAGCATGTCCGCACGCATCCCATTGACTTGATGATTGTAGATTTGCGGATGCCCGGCATGGATGGCTTGGAGGTGATTCAGGTGGTTAACCAAATCTCCCCGGAGACAGAGGTTATCTTGCTCACCGCTTTCAGTTCCACAGAGACGGCTGTGCAAGCCCTGCGTTTACGAATTCATGATTATTTATCCAAGCCCGCTTCTCCCGCGCAGGTGATTGCCAGCGTCAAAAAGGGATTGGCGCGCCGCGTGAGCAAATCGCACATCAATAATTCGATGACAAATGATGTTGTGGATGAGCAAGTCATTGTCTTTAGTTTGAAAGACGGCACAACGGTTGATTTGTCCCGCCGCCAGATTAAACAAAAAAACAAAATAGAACACCTCACGCCCGCCGAGGGCAGGTTGCTGCGCGTGTTGATGGAAAATGAGGGCAAGGTATTTTCTCACCGCGAGTTGGTGCTGCTTGTGCAGGGATATGACACCACCCAGCGTGAAGCCCCCGAAATTTTGCGCCCGCTGGTCAGCCGCTTGCGGCATAAGCTAGATACATTTCCGTCATTGTCCGAGCGCGTGGTTAGCGTGCGCGGAACGGGATATTTATACGAAGGCGATAAATAGAAAACATCCCGAAGGTTACGAGCCTTCGGGATGTTTTTTTTATTCATACGGACCGAATATATCTTTCGGCAATCCTGGCGCGCGAATCCAAGAGAGCCAGCCGCTCCTTCCGCTGTGGGTGGGTGGGGTAGGACTTTCAAACATCACCAGCATCAGGCTGACGCCCAGCGCGGCTGCTCCAATCCATTGCAGCAGGGTGAGGCTTTCCCCAAGCGAAATAGTGCTAAAGATGATGGCAACCAATAATTCCGCCAGCCCCAGCAGCGCGGTTTGCATTCCACCAATTTTTTTGACGCCCAGAAAGAGCGCAATGCGTGAAAAGACGGTGACAAATGTCAAACCAATCACTGGCAGCCAGGGGGTGTTCATTTGGGGCCAGCTGCGGTCAAATAAAAGATAAGCGGGGGCAACTACTGCGCTCATGGCGAGCAAGGTATATAACGCCACCGTTGGCGCGGGGACTTCGTAAAGCACGCGCTGGTTGATGGGCAGGTGCATGGCGTATAGGGTTGCCGCGCCCAGCATCATCAAAACGCCAATGGGGTCTGCGGAGCGCTCCGGGATGCTGGTTAATAACAGCACGGCGATGGTCGCCAGCGCAATGCGGATGAAGGTCAAGCGGCTGGGTGGTTGATGATCCAGTACCAGCCAAAGCGCGACAAAAAATGGGTAAAGCGAGTAGAGCAATTGTCCCACACTGGCGTTGAGTCTTTCGAGCGCAAGGTAATAGAACAGCGAGCCAAGCCCGTTGATGGCGCCCGCAAGCATACATCCCGCCAGACCGACGGGAAAGATATATAGGTATTGGCGGTAGAACAGTGTAATGACGACGAGTAGGATGCTGGCAGCAAAACTTGTGCGAAGCGCCACGACCGCAAAAGGCGTGAACCCTTGGTTAATGGCAAGTTTGCCGAACACGGGCGCCAATCCGAGAAAAAACGCTGAGCTAAAAGCCGCTAAAATGCCAGCGGTTTGCTTCTTTTGCAAAGTTACCAGCCTTTAAAATAATTAGGAATTTTTAGTAACTACTCAGGGGTTTGTCATTTCGACGAGCGATAGCGAGGAGAAATCTGTGCCGCTGACGAGAAAAGATTTCTCGCTGGCGCTCGAAATGACAAGTCAGAATAAGCAGGCTGAGTAGTTACAATTTTTATTTGATGAGCGATTTTACTTCTTCAAGGAATTCATCATTTAAGAAATCGCCTTTTTGCATGAGTGATTGAATTTGTCCGCCGAGTCGATTCTTTTCATCTGGGGTGAGTTCTTTTGCCGTGGCAACAATCACCGGGATGGTGGCGGTTTCTTGCTTGGAGCGTAACGCCTCGATGACCGCAAAGCCATCCATTTCAGGCATCATCAGGTCAAGGATAACAAGGTCGGGCAATTCGCGTTGAATCAGTTCCAAGCCTTCGCGCCCGTTGGTCGCTTCGAGAATGGTGAAATTCCCTTGTGATTGTAAAATCCTGCGGATGAGGCGGCGCGCTTCGGTGGTGTCTTCTACAATTGCAATCTTGGGGAAGCGCTCCGGCGCCACTTGGGTCAGCGCGGAAAGCAGACCTTCGCGCGGCGTGGAGTCTTCGCGTTCTTTGGCTGGGATTGTAATATCGCGCGACCAATTTTCACCGAGAATGCTTGCATCGGCGGGCATGGTGTGTCCTGTGCAGTTGACAACCACCGTATCGCTGGGTTTGATAATACCCGCGCGAATCAATTTGAATAAGCCGGCAAATGCCACGCCTGCGGCGGGTTCTGCTGAAATCCCCTCCATCTTTGCGAGGACGTGCATCGCGCGGAAGGCGTCTTCATCCGGCGCGCTTTCAAAAACGCCCTTTGTATCGTCTGTGATTTTGCGCAGGAACTCATACGAGCGACCTGGGTCACCGGTGGCGAGGGTCTCGATGCGCGTTTTGGGAGAGACCACTTTCTCTGATTTTTCCATTCCCTTTTTCCAGCTGGTAACCATGGGCGCGCAGCCTTCCGCTTGAATGGACGCAAAAGCGGGGATGCGGTCAACCCATCCCATTTGCTGCATTTCGCGGAAGCCTTTATAGATGCCAATCGGTCCCATGCCGCCGCTGATGGCTTGCACGTACCAATCAGGCGTGCGCAGCGGGGTGTTTTCTCCCGCGCCTTGAATGGCGGTGATTTGCTCCGCGATTTCAAACGCGATGGTTTTCATCGCCTCGATGGATGTAATGGTGCGCGCGCCCATATCCTGATATAACCCGCGCTGGCGCGCAAATTCAGAGGCGACTTGTTTACATTCGTCATACGAGCCGGTGATTTTGATGACCTGGCTGCCATACAGCGCAATCTCGCGCATTTTGACCGCTGGCACAAGGCTGGTGACAAACGCCCATAATTTGATTCCCGCGCGCGCAGCATACGCGGAATAGGATATGGCGACGTTCCCTGTCGAGGCTGCGACCATTTCTGTAATGCCCGCTTCTTTGAGCGCGGCAACGGTCACCGCTGCCTGCCTGTCTTTGAACGAGGCTGTGGGTCCCTGTCTTTCATCTTTGATGTAAATATTGGGGCAGCCGAGCATCATGCCTAAATTTACAGCGCGGATGAGCGGCGAGCCGCCTTCGCCAAGCGATAAACTGATATTTGGGTTGCGAAGGGGAAGCAGCTCGCGGTAACGCCAGAGATTCATGGGGCGCGTTGCCAGTTTGGCGGGCAGCGTTTTCGCAAGCGCTTCGTAATCATATTCCGCTTCGCGCCATTGGCTGTTGCACTTGGGACAGTTTGTGGACGTAGGGTAATAGGGAGCATTATGTCCGCAGTCAACACACTTGATAATAAATGTCACTTTGTAAACTCCTAGTCCTTTTTGCGGACTCGTTCCAGCGCGCGCTGGATGGTTGTTAGTAATTCTTTTTCATTAAGTGAGCCTTTTGACAAAATGCTCTGTCCCATTTCGCTTAATTGTTTCTTTTGCCCGGCATCCAAATCCACGCCGCTGATAACGATAACGGGAACGTCACGCAGTTTTTCTTCCGCGCGCATTTTTCCTAAAATATCAAAGCCATTCATTTCAGGCATGAACAAGTCAAGGATAACCGCGTGGGGAGGCTTCCCGGATGAAATCAAATCCCATCCATTGCGCCCGCCTTCGGCAAGCGTGGCTTTATACCTTCCATCATCGGTCAATATTTTTCCAAGCAGGCGCAGGTCATTTGGGTCGTCGTCAATGACCAACACTTCGCGGATCGAGCCGTCTGCGTTCAAACGGTCAAGCGCGTTGACAAGGTCATCTTCGAGAATGGGTTTTACGAGATAATCTGCCGCGCCTAAACTAAATCCTTTTTCAAAGTCGTCCAAGATGCTGCACACAATGATTGGCGTGTCGCGTGTTTCAGGGTCGCTCTTGAGCGAATCTAACACTTGCCAACCGTCAATATTGGGCATCATAATATCCAGCGTCACGGCAAACGGTTTGAGCTGTTTAACGCGTTCTAATGCGCGCGCTGGTTCTAATAACGAAACCACCTGATACCCTTGTGGTTGGAGGTAGCGCTCGTACAAGCTGATGACTTGTTTGTCATCGTCAATGGCAAGGATGACCCTGTTTTCCTTGGATGCTGTTTCCGCTGCTTTTTCCGTGCGGAATAATTGCAGCGTGAAGTTGAATGTGCTTCCCCGTCCGACTTCGCTGTCAACCCAGATGCGTCCGCCGTGCATTTTGACCAATTCCTGACAGATGGCAAGCCCAAGCCCCGTGCCGCCTGTCTTGCGGGTGGGTGAGTCGTCCACTTGTGAGAAGGCTTGGAACAGTTTTTTCTGGTCTTCGGCAGAGATGCCCGGACCTGTGTCGGTGACGCCCACGCAGACTTCATTGCGCCCTGCAAGGGCGTTGTGCTTGAGCTCGACTTTTACAACAATATCGCCTTCATCGGTGAATTTTGAGGCGTTGGAAAGCAGGTTGATCAACACCTGCCGGATGCGGATGGTATCTGCGCGCACGGTTGGCAGGTCTGGGTCAATGACGCTCTTCAGTTGAACTGGCTTATCTTTTACAAGACCTGACATGGTCGAAAGCACGCTGCTGGTAATATCTGCCATGTTGACTTCGTCGAATGCCAGTTCCATCTTTCCAGCTTCGATTTTGGAGAAGTCGAGGATGTCGTTGATCAAGCCGAGCAGGTGTTGACCGGAATTATAAATGGCGGTCAAGTCTTGCTGTTGCAGCTCGGTGACGGGTCCGTCAATGCCTTTGAGAATTACGCGCGAGAAACCGATGATCGAGTTGAGCGGCGTGCGCAGCTCATGGCTCATATTGGCGAGGAATTGACTCTTCAATCGGTCTGCTTCGCGCATGTCCATCACCGCCTGCTGCGAGAGTTCGAATGAGCGGGCGTTATCAATGGAGATGGCGATTTGGTCTGCAAGTGTTTGCAGCACGCTGATTTCATCGCCTGTGAAGGCGTTGGTGGTCTTTGCTTGAATATCAATCGCGCCGATAACGCGATTCCCAATTTTTAGCGGAATGGCGGCTTCTGCGCGGGTTTCGGGCAGCAGCGGATTGGGCTTGTGCGAGGGGTCAATGGAAACATCGTTTACGATGACAGAGCGCCCTTCTGACGCAACCTTGCCCACAACAGACTTTGTGTTGACCTGAAGCGAGTGCTTGTTCTCTTTCATCTTCGCGCCCGCTGCGCCTGTCGCTTCGCGCAATACGGCGTTGAACCCGGTTTCTTCCATGATGAAAATACCCGCGTGGTAGAAGCCGAATCTTTCATTGATGAGGTTTACTGTGCGGGCAAAGATGGTATTCAAATCCAGGGTTGAAGTGACCAGTTTGCCAATCTCAGCAGAGACCGCAAGGTATTCATTGCGGCGGTTGAGCGCTTCTTCTGCGCGCAGGCGGCTGATGGCAGTTGAGGTTGGCGCCAGCGCGGCTTCGATCAGGTTAATTTGCCGCTCGCTGAGCGTAACGTCTTTTTCAATAATATCCACGCCTAATGTGCCGATAATGGCATCGTTTAGGAATACAGGAAAAATTGCGGTATATTCGATGCCCATTTTCCGAAATTCAGCCTGTAAACTTGGCGGGCTATCGGGGTTCTCTGCGGGTTTATTCAAGATATAAGGCTTGCCAGTTTTGAGCACCGTTTCGGTGGCGTGATTTCCTTCGATGGTGATTTTCAACCCAAGCGGGCTGTTTTCCTGTATTTTGCTATGGTCAGCGACAATGGTCATGTGTTTATGGTCATCGTCAATCATGGTCACTGCGCCGCGCGCAACAGGGAAGGCTTCGACGATTTCGCGGACAACCGCATCCAACGCTTCTTGCAAATTGGTCGCGCCTGTCAACGTGCTAACGACGCGGTTGATTAGCGCAAGTTCGTTTGCGCGTTCCTGCGCCTCCAGAATGAGGCGGGCGTTTTCCAATGCTGTGGCGACCTGACTCGCAACCGATAGCAGAAGGTCGCGCTCTCGTTCTTCATATTGATTAGGTTTCTCGAAACTTTTGACGACAATTGCGCCAGCCGCGCGATTGCCAACCAAAAGCGGAGCGCCCAGCCAGCTCAGCGCGTTTGTCTTACTCTTGCCGGTATCTGTGGTGATGCCCAATTCCGCAATTCGGCTAGGGATGTTATTGGACAGCAGCAACGCTTCTTTGGTTCGCAGCACGTAATCTGTCAACCCGTTGCTCATTTTTCGCGGGATAAATTCAATGCGCTGGTTGTTGCTAATGACCAGTGGAAAGCGCATCTCGTCGGTAACTTCATCGTAGAGCGCGATGAAATAATTGGTTGTATCGAGCAGTTTGCTGGTGTACTGATAGGAAATTTCGCCGACGCGGAGGATGTCCGCTTCGGCAGAAAGGGCAAGCGCCATTTCATTCAGGATGTTTAATTCTTCCGCTTGTTTCTGCGCTTCTTGAAACAGGCGCGCATTTTCGATTGCCACGCTGATTTGTGAAGCCAGCGTAGTTTGAATGAGAATATCTTCCTCTGTAAAGAAGTCAACTTTATTCGAGTGCAGGCTCAATACGCCCAGCAGTTTTTCGCCAGCCAATATGGGAACTGCCATTTCAGATTTGACGTGCGGCAGGGATTCGTTCTGATCCCAATCCGGGTCAGTGCTGACGTCATTAAGAATAATTGCGCGTTGAGTTTGCGCTGCGCGAGAGACAATGGATTTATCATTTTTATACTTAAGGTCTGGCAACATTCCGTGAGTGCCAGCGCGCGGGTCGCCTTCTTCCCACCCACAGGCTTCTACGCCCATTGATTGTTGATCATCGCGTATAACAAATATGTGGCAATGATATAAATCAAAGCGCTGACGGATTTGGTTAACTGCGACTTCAAGCAATTCATGCAGGTCAAGAATGGACGATGTGGCAGATGCAATCTCTGACACCGATTTCAGACGCATAGCGCGATTTGATAATTCCTCTGCGCGCTCTTGTGTTTCTTGAAACAGGTGGGCGTTTTCGAGGGCAAGCGATAATTGGTCAGAGACCTGTTGCACAAGCAGCTGCTCATCGGTTGTCCACTCGCGTTCCGCATCATCAAGGATGCGCAGCATAGACCATTCGCTGTACCCGGTTTGGATTTTGAGCGAATAGGAGGACGCATTCGCTGCGTCCTCATGAACGGGCGCACTTGCAACAGAAACAAACTCCGCCTCCCGTTTCTGCGCTGACGGCGCGGGCTGGGCTTGCAGGTTGTGTTGTTCAATCGGCTTAGACGCGGCAGAAACAGCGGCAGGTGCAGCCGTTGTTTTTTCCACCTCCACATGGGGTGTATGCCCCGGCGTGGTAGTGGCTTCTTCCGGGTGAATTTCTTGAAAAAGTTTATTAAGCCGGTTGTTTATTTTCGGTTTCTTTGGCATATTCTATAAGTTCCTCTGCAAGCACGCGGTATTGAACAGAACCGCGCGCGCCTGGCTTGTAGTGCGAGATGGGAATACCGGCAATGGGGCTTTCGCGTAATTTTGTATCGAGTTCGATCACAGAGTTGAAAACGCCTTCGCCAAATGTGGAGCGCAACTGGTCGTGAATGTTGCGGTGTGTGCGGTTGCGTTTGTCTAACATGGTGACTAGAATTCGATACGCAAGATTGGGGTTGTCGCTTTCGCGGATGCGGCGGATGAGCGCCATCATATTGCGGAGGGCGTATGCTGAAAAATACTCCGCCTGCGTGGGAATCAATAACAAGTCTGCGGCGGTGAGCGCGTTGTGGGTGATTGCCCCCAGCGAGGGCGGGCAATCAAGCAGGATGAAGTCGTACGCGGATGTTCTCAACATGTTTATGATGGCGCGCTGTAATATTCTGGTGTGGTTGGTTCGCACAGGCAGAAACTGTTCGCAATTTTCAATGCGCGCGCTTGCTTGAACCAGGTGCAAATTCTCTATGTCGGTTTTGTGAATTGTGCTTTGCAGCGGCACATTATCAAGCATGACCTCGCTTGACGTTTGCGAAGATTCGCCGGGTTCAAATCCTAATGATAACGTGAGGTTGGCTTGCGGGTCCAAATCTATCAATAAAACACGATTGCCCATATCTACCAGGGCTGCCCCAAGAGAAATTGTAGATGTTGTTTTTGCTACCCCGCCTTTTTCGTTGGAGACGGCAATTATCTTAAGCATGATTACCTCGATTGTTCTGGTGATGTCGGTATCTATCCATCTGATGTGGATTGCGCGCCTTGTGGAATGATCTCGATCTGTTTTGCGCCCAGGGCATGTTTTAATTCTTCCATGGCGGTTTTGATCATTTCCTGCGGGTCATTCGTAGAGCGAATCTTGGTAGTAATTTCTGAAACAAGCCGTTCGCGCGCGGCGCGCGTGGATGTCTCTTCAAACAAGCGGGCATTGTCGAGCGCAAGTCCAAGCCGTTCTGTAACAGACTCGATGATGTTGATCTGGTCTGCGCTTAGGCTTTCATTTTCCTTGCTGGTCTTTATTTGGAGCGTGCCAATCACCTGATCGCGCAGGCGAATGGGAATGTCTATCATGTCATCCTGGGGAATTGCGCCGAGGGCGTTGACGTTTTTGCTCGTCAGCACGTGACCGCCTGAAATGGTATGGTGATACCCCATTGCGCTGGAGGTGGTTTTCTTTTGCCATGCTTCGGTGGTGTATTCGCGGAAGACAGATTGGGATTCGGCAAGCGCCTTTTGGGTTTCTGCCAGCAGGCGCGCATTGTCAATGGCTGTGGCGACTTGGTCTGCAAGAAGGCTGAGCAGCGCAATATCTGAATCACTGAAGGCATTGGGTATTGTGCTTTGCACATCCAACGCGCCGATGATCTCGCCGCGGATGGAGAGCGGCAACGCCATTTCAGAGCGCGTGTCTGGCAGGTCTGGGTTATTGAAGTAGATGGCGTCCGCGCCGGTATCATGCGCAATACGCGGAATGCCCGTTGCAGTTGCATTTCCTACGATGCCGGTTTGTCCTACTTCCAGCTTGTGCTGCCTGAGTAACATGCGTTGTCCGCCGGCGCTATTTGCTGCGCGCAGTACCGCATATTTTTGATTTTCACTGAGCAGGAAAATACCGACATGATAAAAACCAAACCGTTCGCTCACAATACGTGTGATGAGTCGAAGAAGTTCTCCGAGGTCTTTTTCTGTGGAAATATGCCGCGCGACTTCAGTTACGGTCTGCATTTCGCGGGCGCGTTTCTCGCTTTGAAGAGTAGTCGCTTCCAGGTTGCTGGTTCGCTCTTCGACCCTTTTCTCCAGGTTTTCGATCAACTCTTGAATCTGGGTGGACATGGTGTTGAAGGTCCTACCCAAAGTGCTAATTTCGTCTTTTGACGCGATCTTTGCTTTTTGCGAAAAATCACCGGATGAAATTTTTTCCGCAACTTTGGTTAGTTGGATAATGGGCGCTGTATAGAAGTTCGATATGATTAGCGCAATGATGGCAGTGAAGATGAGGATGATGGAACTTGCAATCACAATCACGCGCGTTTGTTTTTCGATCAAGACGGAAATGGCGCTTACCGGCTGCGAACTAACAACGATCCAGCCTGTGCCGTCAATACGCGCCGCCGCTGATTCTGCGGGCTCGTTGTTATTTTCCAGCGATGGCGCTTGGTAGGATGTTTGCGGTCCCATGGCTTGCAGCGCGCCTACCACCTCTATTTGCGGTTGTAGTACATACTCGCTGCTGCCTTGAGGCAGCAATTTTTGAGACTGCAAGTCTAACATTGCGGTTTCGTCAATATTCAGGTAACTTTTGTAAATTAAATCTGGCTTTGAAGAGTGCGCAAGGTTGACAAAATAGGTGTCATCCAAAACAAAAGCATACCCTGTCCCGCTTGCCTGATTTTGCACTGCGGTTTCAAGGATATGTTGCAAGATACCGGCGTTGTAAGTGACCAGCAAAGCGCCGATGACGCGATTGTCTTCTGTGAAGATTGGGACGGCAAAATATAAAACAGGGTTATTGAATTTTGGGGGAAACCGTACTTCTGATATATATGGCTGACCGCCTTGAATGACTGTCGCTTTGAACAGCGGGTCTTCGAAAACAGAATTTAAGTTTGCCGGTGTCGTATCTAGCAGGTGTAAGCCGCTGACATCCAATAACGCGTATGAAATAATGTAATCTTTATCTTTCCTTGAAAAAGCGTATAAGGCGTTTAATGTATCGGCGCTCAAGTCGCTATTTTCCCGCTCGGCAGCAGGCGTAGACACGAACCTGATGATGCCTATGTAACTGGCTTCACTGGCTAGAATTTTGATTTGTTCTTTGGTGAAGTTTTCGAAACGGGTGCTTGCTGAAAGGGAACTTTCGCTCAAACTTGCTTTAACTTGTTCCTGCAAAATAGTGCGCGAAGTTTGATATGTTTGCACGCCGAGAATAATTAATGGCAGGGTGCTCAGAAATATAAAGCCCGAAACAAGTTTTATACCAAGCGTAAATTTTGGGAATTGAAAGACAAATATGACGAGGTAAATTATCCCCAGCGACAGGGCAATGACCATGCCAGTCCCAGTAGATGGAGAGGCGGAGATGCCAACGGTGAATTGGTCGGCAATGATTGTCCCAACGGAGATCATAAATGAAAGCGCGATCACCCGTCCCAACCACTTGGGTGGCAGGGTGTAAATGGCAATGGTGGAGATTAGGATAATGTTGGTGATGCCGGTGGGAATCGCAAGACCTTTTTGAACGAAAATCCGCCCGGTCGTTGTCAACAACAGCCCAAAAATAACCAATAAAATGCCCAGTTGACTCTTTCCGCGACCACTTAACCACGCGCTGAAAAATGCCAGAATCGCTGTAAATAATACCAACGCCAAACTGACATCAATCCGCGCAGATTGGTTGATGAACATGACGCTTATGGTAATCAGCACAAAGATAATTCCTGTCGCAATGCTGATATTGAACACACTCTTCGCGCGTTTTTGTTCGTCTGTTATTTCTAGCGTTGTTTTAGTGTACTCTTGCATGAAATAAATTCCTGATTTTCATTCTGTATAAATTTATCATCTTTTTTAGAAAAGCGGCATTTTTTCAATACTCTTATAACGAAGGTGACGGATTTGCCGCGCAAAGGTCATTTCTTGGGAGGCTCAAGTTTAATAATAATCTCCGCTTCTTCCAATAAATTGCTAATCTCATGGGCGGCGGTTTCGAGAATGTTTTCTGTGCGGAAGGAAGACCCGATTTTGGATGAAATATCTGAAACAATACGCTCGCGTTCTGCGCGGCGCGTGGTTTCATCGAACAGGCGCGCATTTTCAGCGGATAGAGCAACGCGCTCGGCAACGGCTTTGACCAAATCCATTTGGTCTGGGGTTGCGTGTTTCTGATGCGGAACCATCACAGAAAGCGTGCCAATGGTTTCGCCGCGCAGCACAATGGGCGCGTGAATCTCGGCGCTGTGTTTGCCTGCGGTTTGTATTTTTGGGGATTCGTCTTCTTCCTTGATGAGCGTTGCGCCCAGCGCTGTATAGCGAAAGCCCGCAAAATTTTCCTCTTTGGGCAGGCGACTCCACGTATCGCGCAGGTATTGGCGTTGAATCACTTCCGCTTCTGCCAGGGTCTTTTGGGTCTGGTCGAATAGGCGCGCGTTTTGAATCGCAAGCCCCACCTGGTCTGCGAGCGCGGATAATACTTCCACATCTTCATCTGAAAAGGCTTTTGATTCTGTGCTTTGAATATCCAACGCGCCCGCAACCTTGCCGGCAATCCTCAACGGAAGCGCCATTTCAGAATGTGTTTCTGGAAGGTCAGGGTTGTTGAAGTACACGACATCCTGCCCCACATCCAGCGCAATACGCGCCTTGCCTGTGCTGGTTACGTAACCGACAATGCCTTGCGCGCCGATTCTTAGTTGATGCCCGCGTTCCAGCATTCTTTTTCCGCCGCTGCTATTTGCCGCCGCTAGAATTGCATATTGACTGCTGGTATCATTTAAGAAGATGCCGACATGGTAAAAACTGAATTGGTCGCTGATTACATTGACGATATAGGGGAGTAGTTCCTGTAAACCGCTGGAACCGCTGATGGATTGTGAAACCTTGGCAATGGTCTCGAACTGCTTTGCGCGCCGCTCGATATATTTTAAGGCTTTGTTTAATTCAACGGTGCGTTGAGAGACGCGCGTTTCAAGGCTTGAGATTAAATCGCCAATTTGTTTTGTGAGGTTGTTGAATACTTGCGCCAGTGTCGAAAACTCATCTGATCCGGCGGTGTTGATGGATAATTCCGTGCTGGTCTGTTGGAACAATTCGGCGCCTTCGCGCAATTCATCCAATGGGCGGGTGACGCTAATTGAAATAAGGATGGATACGATCAGCGCGAGAATAAATCCGATGATGATCAGCGAATACCCAAAGTTGATGCTTTGCCGCGTATCATTTAAGACTTCTTCATTTGCGGCAGCGACTTTTTTTGCGTTATCGTTGACGATCAGCTCAAGTTGGTCGCTGATTTTGTCTCCACGATTTTGTAATTCCACTTCCAGGCGGCTTACTTCTTTTTCATTTCTTGCAACGCGCGCTTTTTGCAGGTCAATGACTTGCTGCCGGTATATTTCCAGCGAGCGGATCGTTTGTTCGATTGAGTTGATTTGTTCCGTGGTGTTGGCTATTTCTTGCGCTTCTCGTAATACTTGAATCGCATTGTTGGCATCATCCAGGACTTCAAACAGCGTTGCGTGTCCCTGAATATATTGGCTCAGGCTGAGTTGCGAGATTGCCACGCGCCGCAAGGCAAGCAAAAGCAGGCGCTCGACTTTTGAATCTACATTTGTGGTTTGTTCCATTCGCGCAACCAACGAACCAAGCCCGGTAAGAATAATGGGCGCAATAGAACCAGCAAACAGCATGATCAACATGAAACTGCTGATAATGCGGATGCGAACCGATACCCGTCTTAAGAATTGGTCAAAAATCCAGTTCATTTTTTAACGCCTTCCTGTTTTTGGGGCGCGCCTGTTCCCAAACATATTAATAAAGGTTTCATTGATGATGTCCTTTGCAAGGTTAGCGGGCTGTGTCGTCATTTTTTGTTAATTTAAGAACAACTTCCGAGCCGGGCATCACCCGTCCCAACTCTTCCACTGCCACTTGCAGCACATTCTTTAAGTTAATGGATGTGCTGATTTTTTCGGTGATATCGCCGATGGTCTGCTGTTTGATCACCTGTCGCTGTGATTCCTGGATGAGGCGCGCGTTTTCAATGGCAATTGATAAACGTTCTGAGATGGCTTCAGTCAGGGCTATTTCTTCGCCTGTCCATTGGCGGCTTTCTTCGGGGGCTTGCACGCTTAACGAGCCGATGACCTGCCCGCGTAGTTTGATCGGAATCACGATGGATGGTTGTTGAGCGCTTTCACCGGGCTGCACGACCAGGGAATTTCCGCGTTGAAGGACATACTTGATTTCGTCCGTTTCAATGGGACTCATCAATTTTGTTCCGCCTTTAATGTTTTGATGATAGCCCAGCACATTTTCTTCCTGGATAAAACTGACCCATCCTTCGCGCAAGTTTTGGCGATATAAGGTTTGCGCTTCATTCAACGCCTTTTGGGTTGTTTCAAATAGTTTGGCGTTTTCAATGGAGATGGAAATTTGGTCAGCCAGAATGCTGAGTGTTTTTGCGTCGTTATCATTGAATGCGCCGCGTTTGTCGCTTTGCACATCTAATACGCCAATGATTTGGTTGCGCGCTTTCAGCGGCAGAGCCATTTCAGAATGGGTGTTGGGGAGGTCGGCGTTATTGAAAAAGACCGCATCTGTGCCTACATCGAGCGCAATACGATAACTTCCATATTGGGCAACATGCCCCACAATGCCGTTGCCCAGGTCCAGCCGATGACCGCGCGCCAGCATTTTTCTTCCGCCTTCGCTGTTCGATGCTTGTAAAACGACAAATTGCCGGGTCTCGTCAATGAGAAAGATGCCAGTATGATAAAAACCAAAGCGCTCACTGACCAGCCGGGTAATAAGCGGGAGCAGGATTTCCAACTTTTGTTCCCCCGCAATGACTTTGGATGTTTCGCTGATTGACTCGAGCTCGCGGGCTCGTTTTTCACTATTTTTCTGCGTTATTTCAAGGTCTGTGGTGCGCTCTGCCACGCGCTGTTCCAAACTGCTCAGGGTTATATTCAGCTCTTCAGTCATGCGATTGAAAGACTCTGCCAGCAAGCCAACTTCATCCCGCGTGGTAACTTCTGCGCGCGCGTTGATGTCGCCGGATGTGATTTGCTCCACGACTTTTCCAAGTGAAATCAGCGGCGCTGCAAGTACCTGCGCTGCCATGAGGGCAAGCAGTACAGAACCGCCTGCCAGCGCAAGCGAAATAAGGATAATGTTTCGGGTTTGCCTTTTCACTGTTTCGAGGTTATTGGTATAGGACTCTCTCACAATCGCAACCCAGGGTTGGGTTTGTAATGTAACGCCGGTGTTGATTGCTTCTGAATTCAGTGAACCTGAATACGTATCGAAAAATGGCTCGGTTTCGATATTATCAATGCCTTTGACAGTTCGTTCATTGACGCCAGCTAGCAAGGTTTTACGGGTACCGGCTGGCATTTTTCCCTGGTTTTGAAATTCTATAATTTCAAGATTGCTAAAGTCTTTATATGATGTGAATAACTCATCGCGGTTGCCGGTGTAAGCAAGCCGCATATAAGTATCCTGGTCTACAACTAGAATCAATACGCCCGGGTCGTCGGGGACGATGGCGCGCGCGATACTTTGTAAAATGGTTGCCCGGTATTCCACGCGCAAAACGCCAATGATCTGGTTGGACGAGTTTTTGATGGGCGCGCTGAAATAAATACTCGGCTCGTCATCTTCGAGGAAGACTACATTCGATGCGTAGGGATGTCCAGTTTCGATAACTTTTGTAAAATAGGGTTCTTTGCTTTCGTCACGTCCCAAATCTTCTGGGGATGTGTCGAGAATATTCATTCCCTTTAAGTCCAGAATGCCATACGAATCGATAAAGATGGGGTCCTTGCGTTGAAATGTTTGCAGGGTGTTTTGGGCTCGGGCTGTGAGGGGACTTGTTTCGCGGTATTGATATGGAAGCGACAAATACTCTATTAACGCAGTTTGCTTTGCTTCCGTTAGAATAGTGTCCAATTTTTCTAGAATAAAATTATCGTACCGTTCAGATATTGTTTTGCTTAGGGCGCTGAGCTGGTTGCGGCTTTCTTCTGTAAGGGCTTGTGTGGATGTGTAGTTGTTATAAACGCCCAAAATGACCAGCGGAATGATTGTGATCGTTGCAAAGGCAATGACCAGTTTAACTTGCAAGGTCAGCGTTTGAAATTGCCTGGCAATGACCGTGATAAATATAATTGTGCTGACAATGGAAATTATCTGTGTATAGATGGGGTCGGAGTACAATCCAAAATCCGGTATAAAAAGGTCTATCACAATAACTGCTGTGCCGGTAATTATGGATAGAACTGACCCGCGATTAGATTGACTTGGCGGCAGTGTGGTATACGAGATGGCAATGCCAATGATCATAACCAAAACACCTACCGCAACGCCCTGTCCATGCCCGACAATTGGCATACCGAGAGATATGATCAGGACGGTGAACAGCAGAAGATTTGCGCCAAGGTTTGCGTGTCCGCGCCACGCCAGCCATGCGCTGATTAACCCAAAAATCGAAACGGCAATTGGGGTAAAGAATGCAAAGTAATTTGGTGTGGGAGACTGGCTAACAGGCAGGTAAATAATTGCGCTAATGACCGCAAACAGAAAACTGACCGTCAAACTGATGATGATGGTCTGTTTCTGACGTTGCATTACCTGTTGCTTTTCCTTTGTCGAAGGGTCTAACTGCGAGGCGTAAGAGTCTCTCATTTTTTTGCTCTCTTATGGGCGCGCCAAAAAATCTGGCGTAATAATTTTTGTGATGTCTGGGGGAACAGATAACAAGCCCGCCGAGATAAGATAATCGGCGTTCTTTTGCGCAGTGCTGAAAATTGAATTCGGATTGGATTGTGAATAAATGTCAAGATTATCTTCGTAGGTAAATATTTTTAACTTTAAGTCCGGCTTGATTTGTTCAAGGGGAATTCCAGTATATCTGGATGCTATCTGCCGCGTTTCTTCTGGATTGTATAAACGGTAGTTGATTGCCTCAAACCATGCTTGCATAAATCCGCGCACATCTTCGGGGCGCTGATCTATGATATTTTTCCGAAAGGCAATGGTGTCGGGGAAAAGGCGTACGTCATTATTCAATGGGTAAAGGATGTGCGCGCCTGCTTCAACTGCCTGAGTGGTGAACGGCTCCCATGTAAATGCCGCTTGGATTTCATTGTTTTTCAACGCTTCAATAGATTCTTCCGGGTTGATGTTTCGTATCATCACCTCTGAAGGATTAATCTCAGCAGATTCAAGCATACTTATGACGAGCATCTCATAGGGAGTGCCGACCAATGTGCCGATGGATTTTCCTTTTAGGTCGCTAATAGAGGGGCTGTTAGGATTGGCAACAATGGGCATGTAGCTGCCATCATCCAGAACGCCAACCGCTTGAACTGGGGTATGACGATTAATGGAGATGACGTCTCCGACAGCAATCATGGCTGCGTCAATTTGCCCGGCGGCAAGGTCGGCGTATGCGTCGCTAAATACTTCGTAGTACACCACTTCGACATCAACGTTATATTTTTCAAAGAAGCCTTTTTCTTTGGCAACCAGCAGCGTGTAATCGCCCCACCATTGAGTGTATTCCACCCGCAGGGGAGGCGGGGGAGCTGCGTTTGTGAATGTGGAACACGCTGCCAGGTTGACTGTAATTAGCGCAAGCAGGATGTTTTTTAAGAAAAGGTTTCTTCTCATTGTGGTTAGCTCATTGTATCTGTTATAGATGCCGGTTCAATTTGTACGATCACGTCTGACCCGCCCAATGCGCGGCTGAGTTCTTGCGCGGCGGTTTGTAAAATCGTATCAAAATTGGAAGATGAACTGATTCTGGTCGAAATATCAGTGGTGACGCGCTCGATATCGGCGCGGTGACGTGTGGTTTGGAGCAGGGTGGCTGTTTCGATGGCGAGCCCGAGACGTTCGGTAATCGCCTCTACAATTTCCGCGTCATCGCTGGTTAATTGATAATTATTTTTTGCGCTGACGTTGATGAAGCCAATATTTTTTCCACGCAAACGGACTGGGATGGCGAGCGCGGAAGGGGCGTTTTTTTGATTTATTAAGATGGTCTTGTTTTGGGCAAGCGCATCTTGAATATGTTCGCCTGTGATGGGTGTTTCAATCGGTTTGACGACAGACTCGCGTAGTTGGAATCCCAGCCCCAACGCCTTTGGGCGCATGATCTTCCACGACTCTCGAATATTTTCGCCAACCGACTTTTGGAATTCGGCAAGTTCGGCGCGCAGCTTTTCCAGCGCGAGCGTATTTGTGATGGTGATGGATACTTGGTCTGCCAGAATGGTTAGAATTTCAATATCTTCCTGGTCGAATGCGGCTGGTTCGCTGCTGTGAACATCCAACGCGCCAGTGACCACCCCTGCGTAACGAAGCGGCAGGGTGATTTCTGATTGGCTGTTGATAAGGCTTTTATTTTCGCGCTGGCTTATATCTTCTGCGTTTGAGATGCGCGGTTGCCCGGTGGCGGTCACAATGCCCAAAATGTCAGAACTTCCGATTCTGGTTTTATACCCGCTCATTAACATCCTGCGACCCTGGTCGCTGCTGGCGGCATGAAGCACAACAAAATCGCGTTCTTCATCTACCAAGAATATGGCGGTGTGATATACGCCGAGCTGCTCGCTGATTACCTGGGTGATATAAGGCAGTAATGTATCGAGGTCTTGAATAGTGGAAATTACGCGGGCGATTTGTGAAATCGTTTCAAATTGCCGGGCGCGTCGCAAATTGTGATGGTTGGCGTTGTCCAATTCTGCGGTTCGTTGATTGATGCGCTCTTCAAGCGATAGACGCAGGTTTTCCATCTCCGCATTTTTTGTAATTTGTATTTGCTCATTCTCACGCGCTTGCGCAATACTTTCATGCAACCGGTTTACCAGATGCTGAAGAACCGCTGAAGACATGAAAACCAGGACGGTAATAATACCTGCCTGCGCCCAACCGCCTTGTTGCACAGGTTTATCATTGCCTGTATCTATGATTGCAATAATCATGACTGCGATGATAAGCAACGGTGAAACGACCCACATGGACTGTTTGCCGAGAAGGAGCGCGGCAATAATCAGGATGATGGGAAGCCCAATGAGCGATGTATCCCTGAGTCCGTTATCTGACGCGGCTGTGAATGCGATTGTAATAATAAGCGACAGCGGCACAACCAACTTTGCCATAGCTGGTGAACCCTTGGTGACCAGATAAAGAGATATGCCTTCCAGAAGAATGGTGATGGACAGTAAAGTAAAGGCAATCCAATCTGGCGAGCCAAGCACCCCAGAAACCAAAGGCAACAGGGCTACACTTCCTATCATCATAAGGGTCAGGATATTCCTCGTCATGTTTATGAATGACGGGTTGTTGTCGTTTTCGTCTGTAAAATTCAGAAAACTGAAACGCATGAAAGAGGTCTCCTGTGACTACTTGCTGGTCGTTGTGTCGGTGAACTGAATGGCAATATCTGTTCCCGGCAGGGCGTTGCCCAATTCTTGAATTGTGGTTTGGAGGATATTTTCAAGGTTAACTGAACTGCCAATTTTAGCGGATATTTCGCCGATGGCGCGTTCTTTTGCCGCGCGCCTTTGAGATTCTTGCAATAGGCGCGCATTTTCAAGGGCAAGGGATGTTCTTTCTGCGGCAGACTGCACAATGGATATTTCGTCATCTGTCCATTCGTGGTTTGGGTTCAGCGTGTTGAGTTTGATATTGCCAATGTGTATGCCGCGCAGTGTGAGCGGAATAGATAGATTGTAAGATGACTGAACTTGGTTGGCTTTTGTCAAACTCTTTGTATTGACGCCGTCATAGTAATAACCTTTCACAGTTTGATGCTCAACAAAGGCTCGCCAGTGTTGACCGCTCAATCGTGAAGACGCATCCTCTGCTTGAATAAGAGCCTCGCGGCTTTGCTGGTAGGAGCGCGCGTTTTGAATCGCAATGCTGACCTGATCTGCCAGAATGGAAAGCACGCTGATATCTTCCTCTGAAAACGCGTTTCTTTCCATGCTTTGAACGTCTAGCGCGCCAAAAATATCCGCGCCAATTTGCAGGGGAAGCGCCATTTCAGAGTGGGTGTTGGGCAGGTCTGGGTTGTTAAAGTAGGTGGCATCCATGCCGACGTCCAACGCTACGCGGGGCTGTCCTGTATTGGTCACATAGCCCACGATGCCAGTCTCGCCGACGCGCAGGCGGTGATTACGTTGTAACATTCTTTTTCCGCCTGCGCTGTTGGCTGCAACCAAAATGGCATATTCGCGGTGATTGTCTAATAGGAAGATGCCCACATGATAGAAGTTAAACTGTCTGGAGATGGTCTCTGTAATTTGGGTCAGCAGGTCTTCCATCGTTTGGGTGGTGCTAATCGTGCGCGCGACCAGCGCAATGGATTCGAATTGGGTGGCGCGATACTCATTTTTTTGATTGGCTTTTTCCAGGTCGTATGTGCGAGCCCGCACGCGCTCTTCGAGGTTGGACAATGTCTCTTGTAATTTTTCAGCCAATATATTGAATGAGCTTGCAAGCGTGCCAGTTTCGTCAACAGCAACAGACTCGGTGCGCACCGAAAAATCTCCCGCGATCATTTTCTCTACGACCTTTACCATTTTTGCCAATGGGTTTGTAATCACTTGTCCGATCCAAAGGCTGATGAGAAACGCGCCGATAAAGAGAATGAAGAGAAGCACGGTTACGCCTTGCAGGGTGACATCCACCTCTTGCTGGGCTTGTGCGCGGCTCGCGTTGACAGTGCGGGTTAATTCTGCTTTGGGGGTAAAAATGGCATAACGATATCTGGGGGTTGGCAAGGGGGCAAAACCGATATATGTATCTACACCGTTGATGTTTTCTATGATTAATTTATTTTCGCCGTTGTTGATTAATTGCGTCACTTTTTGCAGCGTATCTGAACCGCGTCCCAAAAGGCTTTGCTTGGGGCTTTCGTTCAAGGGGATGTCTTCTGGCTGCAAACCAAAGAGCGCATATCCTTCTATGGGGGCAGCAAGGATATGACCTTTATCATCCAACAGGAATGAAAAACCAGTTTCGCCAAGTTTAAGATTTGCAAGGTTTTGCGCCACTTGCGAAATCTGTATATCGGCGCTGAGTACGCCTTTGAATATTCCGCTCCCGTCGTATACAGGAATGGATAAGGTTGTAATCAAACCTGTTCCAGCGGGGTCTTTGTAGGGCGGAGTCCAGCGTGGCTGGCGCTCAGGGTTTTCTTGCGGAGCGGCAATTGTGTAAAAGGGCTGGGCTAAGGGGTCAAACCCTGTGGGGATGTTTTGCGCGAGGTCAATATTTGGATAATAGGTTGTTGATCCCAACGCGCTGATGTAATAGACCGCCACAACTTTGGGGTGTGCCTTCAAAAAACTGGGCACTATAAAGTCCAGATACGCGGTTGTGTTTAGGTCTGCCAGTATTTCTTCGGTTACCAGATATTTGTTGGGAATGTAGACAGACGCGATGTCGCTTGGCGAGTTGCCATACTGCCCGTAAGGCATACGGTACATTTTTTCGTTTGCGTTCCAATACTCGCCTAGTCCTACAATGTTTTTTTGCGCTTCCAAATTTGCCCGGTATTCAGCCAGCGAGTTTAGGTCGGTCAGCGTTTTTGCAAAAAACTCATCTGCTAACGAGGTTTCCATTTGTATCATCGTTTTGATTTGCAGTTCAACCCGTTCAGTGGTGCTTTTTTCAAAGACGGTGGTCAACGCTTCTATGGATAGGTTGACGCGATCTAACCCATAGACGGTGAGGGTTGTGACCGCAATTGTGCCTGTGATGAGAATACCAAATGTGATTTTGATGCGCAGTCTAAATCTTCTGAATTCCCGTAATATTAACAGAAAGATTAAACCCGTTATGAATATGACGATGTACGGCGTGTAGACTTTTAACTGCGGAATGGATATGCGTTCGACCCGGAGCATAAGGTCTAAAAGGATTGCGGTAGTTCCTGATGCCACACCTACGATCATTCCGTATGGCGTGTATTTGGCGGGCATGGCAAGCCCCGCAATGGCGGTTGTAATGATGATAGATGCAATTGCAATGATGGGTCCCAATCCCTGAACAAAGAATGGAACAATCAAGATGTCTAGCAGGAAGAGGGCAATGGCAAGCGCCATGGCAAGGACATGCCTGCCATTGCGGATTAAATTCAACAGCCAAAAGTCTGTTAAAAACGTGGCGGCTAAAACTGCCGGAACAATGTATAACTGCGGATAATCATTAATATACCCAAGATACCCGAACATGATGGCTGTCGGCAAAATCGAAACCATCAACACAATGATGATGAAGTATGCATTGCGCGCGTGATAATCTTTATGTTCGGGAGCGGTTTGTATGAGAAGTTGTGACATATTCATTCCTCTTAACGGACTTCTTCTTCGCTTCCGATTTCGATCATGATTTGGGACCCGCTGATCTGGTTGCCCAACTCTCGAATGGCGGTTTGCAGGATCGTTTCAATATCTGTGACCGCGCCAATTTTTGCAGACATTTCGCTGATGTTTTGTTCGCGCATTGCCCGCCGCTGCGATTCTTCAAGCAGGGAGGCGCTTTCAAGCGCAAGTGAAATTCGCTGCGCGGCGGCGCTCACTATATCTATTTCATCTTCTGCCAACGTCGCTTCCACCGGCATTCTGATGTGAATAGCGCCAATGGTTCTATCACGCAGTTTGACCGGCACCGCAAGCGCGTTTTCTTCTTTCCGCTTGCTGGGGTGGGTGGCTGTAATATCGCCGTTTTCCAGCGCTTTGGTCATTTCAGGCGTATTTAGCGGTTTATCCAGCGGAATTGCTTTGATGCCTGCGTACCGATATCCCATCTGGGGCGCGGTGCGCATATTGGCTTCCCATGCTTGTTTGACTACAGTTCCATACAGGAGCTGGCTTTCAGCAAGCGCGGTTTGTGTTTCTCCGAATAAACGCGCGTTTTGAATTGCGATGGTGGTTTGATTTGCAAGGGTGATCAACGCCTCGATGTCTATCTGGTCGAAGGCATTTACTTCCTTGCTTTGCACATCCAATACGCCAATTACTTCACTGCCGATTCTCAACGGCACAGCCAACGCTGACCGGGTTTCGCCAAGTTCCTTGCTTTTGACGTATGTTTCGTCAGCCTCTGTATCTGGCACGATGTTAAAAACGCCTCCCTTGGCAACTTGTTCAATAATTCCTGCCTGACCAATGGTGAGTTTATGTTCATGTTCCACCATGTGCTTGCCTTCTTTGCTGTTGGCTGCGCTTAGGGTGGTGTACTCTTGTATATCGTCATTAAGGTAAATGCCAACATGGTAATAGCCAAATTGGCTGCTGATGACTTCTGTGATAACAGGCAGCAGCGTGTCAAGGTTGCGCTCAGATGCAATTTTTTGGGTGATCTGCGCCGCGGTTTGAAATTGCGCCGCGCGGCGGTTGTTTTCGGCATTTGCCTTGATGAATTCATTTTTTCTTTCTTGAATTCTTGCTTCCAAGGTTTCGTGCAGGTCTTTTAATTCTTTGTTGTTCTTTTCGATCTCTTGCGCTTCATCTTT
>DZBA01000002.1:24685-40549 GCA_022729775.1 Anaerolinea thermophila
CCCTGGTTGCCCGCTGTCCCATTTCCATTGATTGCCAGCATGGTTGCGGCAGACCATAATACAAATATGTGCAAATATCCTGCGAGATAGATCAATCCGCTTTTTTCAATGATGAAGACCAGCAGCAGCAAAGCGTCAAGAATTATGAATATGATGTTGACAGGCGTGAAGATATCTGCGCTGAAAATTAGGCGGACGATTAAAAGTATGGATACAACCAAGAGGCTGAAAAGCGCCACTGCATTTATATAATAAGCAGAACGCGTTTGTTGTTCATTGTCGGGAAAAACGGGCGGTTTGAAAAAATCAAGGATGGCTTTAATCATGGGGGTTATCCTGCGTTGGCGCCGCTCTTTGTGTTTCCTTGAATTTGCAGCACGACTTCAGCGCCCGGCAGGGCGCGTCCAATTTCAACAACTGCCGCTTGCAGGATGTTATCGCGGTTTGTGTAGGAGCTGACTTTTGCTGAAATTTCGCCGACCACGCGCTCCTTCTCGGCAGCTTTGCGACTCTCTGTAAGCAGGCGGGCATTTTCAATGGCAAGCGCGGCGCGCTCTACAATTGCCGTAATAACATCAACTTCATCGCTGGACCATTGCCGGTCTTGGTCGGCTTTGACATTAAGCATACCGACCATTTCGCCGCGTAATTTGATGGGCAGGGTCATTTGTGATTGGCTGTCATATTCAATGTGAATGGCGCCGGAACGGGTTACTTCCTCTTCACCGGGCAGTTCCACCGGGTTTGTGTATATGTTCGATTTTATTCCGCTGTGACGCACCCCCGCAATTTTTTTGGATTGGATTAATTTTCTCCATCCTGCTTGCATGTTGCGGCGATATAACAAGTCCGCTTCGATCAGGTTTCTCTGCGTTTCTTCGTAAAGGCGGGCATTGGAAATGGTGACAGTCACCTGATCCGACATGATGGTGAGGATTTCGATATTTTCACGGTTGAAGGCGTCTGGCTCGGTGCTTTGAATATCGAGGACGCCGATGATTTGACCGCTTGCCTCCAACAGGGGCAATGCCATTTCTGAGCGCGTTTCCGGCAAGTCAGGGTTGTTGAAGTAAATCGCGTCTACACCGGTATCGAGCGCGATGCGCGGTTTTGCGCTTTCTGCAACGTAGCCCACAATGCCGACTTGTCCAACGCGCAGTTTGTGATTCCTGTCTAACATCCTTTGTCCGCCAGAACTATTGGCGGCGCTCAACACCGCATATTCTTTATTGGCGTCTAGGAGGAAAATACCCACGTGGTAGTAGTCAAATTGTTGGCTGATGACTTGCGTGATCTGTGGAAGGATGTCTTGTAGATTTTGTGTCTGGCTGATGACGCGCGAAACCTGCGCAATGGATTCAAATTGTTTGGCGCGGCGCTCGGTGTTTGCGTTTGCTTCTGCGAGCTCGGCGGTTCGCGCAGCCACCCGCTTTTCAAGATTTTCTTGATTAATCTCCAACTCTCGTTTGCTGTAAAGCAGTTTTTCGTTGATGCCGGTCATTTGGTCTTGTTTCAACCCGGCGTATGCGGCAAAGATACCAAGAACAATGGGGGCGGTGTCAACTACCCACAATAGCGGGTCTTGCGATTGGGCGTATACCATGTTGGAAAGGTTAATGGGAATGCGCAGCAATAATACTCGCGCCATTGTTCCAATTACTGGGAATGTGGCGCCAAACAATGCGCCGTATATGGCGTATCGCGTTGTTTCATTAATCCACGAGCGGTTTGGAGTATTGTCCATTACATAACCTGTTTATTAAATATATTCCATGTTGTTATGATTTTCGATTACTGGAAAATTGCAGGATGACTTCTGAACCTCTTAAGACTCTTTCGATCTCTTCAGCGGTCACATGCAGGATGTTTTCAATGTTGGATACGGCGCCGATGCGCGCGGTGGCTTCAAAGATGGAACGTTCCTTTTCTGCGCGGCGCTGGCTTTCTTCGAGAAGCCGCGTGTTTTCCAGTGTCAGGGCTGCGCGGTTTGCGGCAGCTTCGATAATTTCGATTTCATTTTCTGTCCACTTGTGATTGGGGTCATCTTGCTCCAGACCCACGATGCCAATTACTTGATTGAACGCCATTAATGGCACCATGAGTGTTTTTATGCCTGTTGCAGATTCGTTCTCATCAATCACAACCGGTTTTCCATTTTCCAACTGTTTTAATAAACTATCGGATATGTTGCGAGATATGGCTCGAATTTCAATGCCGTCATATTCATACGCGGGGGTTTTGCGTTTTTCGATGGCTTCCTGCCATGCCGATTGCGACTGTAAGCGATAAGTTTTATTCAGTTCGTGCAGCGTGTTTGTTACTTGTTTGGCAAGCTGTGCATTTTCAATGGCGGCTGTTATCTGGTCGGCAAGCAATTGAAGGATTCGGATGCTGCGTTCGTCGAATGCTGATTCTGCCTCGGCTTGAATATCCAGCGCGCCAATGATGGTGTTATGGCTGCTCAAGGGGAGGGCGATTTCGGAGCGGGTGAGCGGCAGGAGCGGGTTTTGGAAATGAATGGCATCTTTGCCAATATCAGACGCAATGTGCGCCTGCCCGGTTCTGATTACGTTTCCTACCAACCCTTGTCCAACCCTGAGCCTGTAGTTTTGCTCAAGCATTTTGGATGCGGCTGCGCTAGCGGCTGCGCGTAATATGGCGTATTCGCCGCGATCGTCCATGAGAAAGACGCCGACATGGTAATAGCCAAAACGTTCGCGGATAAGGTTTGCCGATACATTCAGCAGCGTGTCCAAATCGCGGATGATGGTAATGTCACGCGCCACTTCTGCGATGATTTCAAACTCAAGCGAGCTGCGTTTCAGCGCTCTGGTGCGGTCTGCCACATTTTGCTCTAAAGTCTCAAAAGAGCGCGCCAGATTTTTTGACATTTGGTTAAACGCTTCTGCGAGGTCTTCCAATTCATCTTTGGTATTGATTTCGATTGGCTCAATCAGTCCGCCATCCACTCGATGATTTTGCTCAGTTGTCAGGCGGTTGGCGTGTTTCGTCAAACGGCGGATAGGTTGTGTGATAGACAGGGTAAATAAATAGAGAATCAATCCAAAGACAATTACCGCGCCGCCCGCGTAGCTCGCCAGCAGGTTTTGAAGCCCCGCAGTTTGTTCAAAAAGCTCTGCTTGCGGGTATGCCAGCCCAAGCGACCAGCCTGTGCGAATACCAATAGGCGTGTAAGAGACAAACATTGGGACGCCTTGCGCGTCTTTTGCGCTGGCAAAGCCAGATTGCAAAGCAAGCATCTGCTTAACGACTTGTTCCCATTCTGCATTTTGGGCGCTTTGCGCAATAGATAGCATTGAATCTTGCATTGGGTGATAAAACCCGCCTGTATCGCCGATGCCGAGTATGGTCCCTTTTCCGTCAAGTAAAAAGGCGTAGCCTTTTTGACCAACCCGTATCCCTTTGATGATGCCTTGCATTTGTGAGAATGCAATATCGGCAGTTGCCACGCCTTTGAATTCGCCGGTTTCTGTGTTGAAAAATGGCACGCTCCATGTAACCATCCAGATTTCCCCTCCACCTTCATCGTAATAAGGCGAAGATAGAACCGGCTCGCGGCTTGTTTTGGGCTGGGTGTACCAATCCCATTCAAAATAATTATATTCTGGGGTGCCTAGCTGGCTAAACTTTAGTTCTGACCCGGATATGTGACTGTAATAAGGCGCCCAATATTGCAACCCCGCCTTGAATTGGTTGGGTTCATAAGCAATGGTAGACCCGTATACGTGCTCGTTACGCTTTAGCGTATTTTGAAGCAGGTTGAGGATGTCAGTTTCATTGTAATTGGATGATTCAGATGCCGCGGCAAGGTCTGTCGCAACACTTCTTGTCCAGATCAGGTTGGTGCGAATCAGCTCCGCTTTGGAATTGGTCTGCGCTGCTAGTTCGTTTTTGAGCATTTCAACCAATGTAGCCTGAGTCGCTTGAATGTTCAGGTATGTTGAAATTGTGAACGCAAGCGCGACCAAGAAGATCACCATCAACGGCAATTTGATGCCCAATCTTAAGAGCGCGTTCCAAAACCTTTGTGAGCGTGTTCGTTTTGGCTGGGTTTTTTCGGGAAATGAGGAAGCGACAGGCATGCTCATATTTATATTCCTTTATCCATGCCGGCTTGTTCGGTTTCGTTCTTACTCACTGGCGCGCTCATCTGAATGAATGCGCGACTGGCTCCCAGCGTGCGGCGAAGTTCCTGAATGGTGGTTTGCAGGACGCGCTCGAAAGTATTCGAATCGCCGATACGGGATGTGACCTGCGCGATCACTTGTTCCTGTTCAGCGCGGCGTTCCGTTTCTTCAAAGAGGCGCGCGTTTTCAAGAGCCAAAGCGGCGCGTTCTGAAACTGATTCGACCAGCGCGACTTCGTTTTCTGACCATCTCCTGTCATTTTCGGCTGACTCAATGTGTATATAGCCGATAATTTGATCGCGCACCTTGACCGGCACTGCCAGCGCGGGCTTGGTGTCTTTGTTGATGATGTGCGTAACGGCAGTTTCGCCCAGTGAGATGGCTTTTTTTACAAGATGCGTGCTGACAGCCTGCGTAGACGTAATGGTTCCGTCAGGCAGGTAGGAATATCCTTCTTGGCTGTCTTTATTTTTTGCAAAACCAATCTGTGTGGTTGTCTTTTGCAAAACCCCAATGCCAACTTCACTGGATTGGTTATTTTGGATGACAAGCGCAATTTGATTGGCAAGCGCCGTAAAAACGTTTACATCCTCTTCGCTGAATGCTGATATGTGGTGGCTTTGCACATCAAGCACGCCAATGACTTCGTTTCCGTATTTGAGCGGCAACGCCATCTCGGAATTTGTCTCAGGCAGGTCTGGGTTGTTGAAGAAAACCGCGTCTGCGCCGGTGGATAAGGCAATACGCGGGTATCCACTTTGAGAGACGTAGCCAACGATGCCCGTGCCGCCTATTTTCAATTGATGATGACGCGCAAGCATCCGTTGACCGCCTTCGCTATTTGCTGCGCGCAGTTCGGCATATTGGCGTTGTTTATCGAGCATGAAAATACCTACGTGATAAAAACCAAAACTTTCACTGACGGTTTGGGTGATGCGCGTAAGCAGTTCATCAGTTTTCTTGCCAATTCCCATGGATATTTCATGTGAAATTGCTGCAATGACGCGCAAGCGTTCGGTATGTTCTTGAGCTTCCTTTTTTGTAGAAGCGAGTTCTTTTTGATAAATCGCGCTTTGTTTTTCGAATTCTGCCTGTAAATGACCTAGCTCCAGGCTTTTCTCTTCCAGCTGTGTTTCTGCGGGGTGCAGCACTTTCTCACGGAATAAGTTGATGCCAAACAATATCACCGCAAATGACGTAATAACGCCGCCAATTTGAGTGGAGGTGTTTGTCTCGATTGGAATTGCTGAATATAAAGGCGCGAGGAAAGTCGCCAGCGATGCGTAGACAACAAAAATGCCAAATCTGAATGGATTGGTAATTGCGCTGGCAATTACCAATGCAATGGGCAGGCTTGCCGAAAATGCAAAACTGTAATTTTTTGTCAGCCCCATATACAAAGACACGGGGGGGACTGAAAGCAGGCTCATGGCAAAGATGTATCTGCCCCATGTAGGATACCGGGATTTTCCCAATAAAAACGACAAGATTGCTACGCCCAGTATGAACTCGAATGTTTCAAGGTTGCCCGGCGCCATGAATATTCCAACGGCAATGAAAACCGAAACAGTCAACGCGGTAGTATTCAGCAGTTCGGTTTGATTTCTGCTTTTGATTTCAGTAATGGATGGGTGAGGGGCAACCACCTTTTTTGCCCATCGTTTTAATCGTCCAGTAAAAGAATTGCTGCGGTTGTCCATACGCTCCTGTAAATTGGACATGGCTACTCTCTCGCCTTTCTGTTCGCGTTGGGCGCTTCGCCATATTCTGTTTCATTCGTTTCACCCAGCAGTTGGAAGGTAACCGATACTTTGCCGATGGCTTGCCCGAGCTCTTGCACGGTTTCTCGGATGATGGCGTCTGTGTGTGACGCGGCGCTGATTTGCGCGGATATATCCGATACAAGCGATTCGCGCGCTGCCCGTTGCTGCGATTCGTTATAAAGGCGCGCGCTTTCCAACGCGCCGCTTAATTGATCTGAAAGGGCAATTGCAAGGTTGGTTTCATCTTGTGTCCATGCTTCTGCAATTTCCGACTTCTTTAGACGAATTGCGCCGATGGATTGTCCGCGTATTCGAATGGGTACGCTAATGGTCAGGTTATCGCTGCCCAACACCACATCGCCGGTTTCAAATGCTTTGGAGATGTGCGTTTCAACAACTTCAGAATGTATCTGGGTTGTACCGGGCGGTGTGGAAAGGAATCCGATACGCGGTTGTTCGCGTAAAATTTTGACCCAAGCTTCGCGGCTCATTTCGCCGTAGCCCAGCCGCGCTGATTCGAGCGCTTTTTCGGTTTCGCGCAGCAGGCTTGCGTTTTGAATGGCAACTGCCAATTGTTCGGCGAGTACTTGTAAGGTTGCAATATCTTCTTCAGAGAAGGCTTGCGCTTCAGTACTTTGAACATCCAATGCGCCCAGAATTTGTCCGCCTACAACCAGCGGGAGCGCCATTTCGGAACGTGTGCGCGGAAGGTCGGGGTTATTGAAGTACACCGCGTCTTCACCGACATCAAGGGCGATGCGCGCTTTTGCGTTTTGTGTGACATATCCCACGATGCCCGTCTCGCCAACTTTCAGTTGGTGTTTCTTTTCCAACATGCGCTTTCCACCTTCGCTATTGGAGGCGCTTAGCACAGCATATTGCTTGTGTTCATCGAGCAGGAAGATACCCACGTGATAGTATCCAAAGTTTTCGTTGATGAGGTGGGTGGCTTGTTCGAGAAGTTCGCTCAGGTTGCGGAATGAGGTAATCGCCTTGCCTACGTCAGCAACGGCTTTCAATTGGTTGCTGCGGCGTTCAAAATCGAGCGTGCTGCTTTCCACATCCCGTTTGATGGAGGCGATGGCAGCCTGTAGATTTGTTGCTGAATTTTTGAGGCGGAATGATAAAACCGCCATATCTCCGTACCAGCGCTTATCGTCAATTTTGGCGTTGAAATTCCCATTGCTGATTTCATTGGCGTAGGACGCAATTTTTTTCAGCGGGCTGACGATTGTATTTGCCAGAATTCCCGCGCCGATTGCAACAATGATCAGTGAAAGGAAAATTTGAATCAGAAAATTTTGCGGTACGCGGTTTATTTCCAGTGTTTTTTGTTCAATGCGCGACATTGAAACAGCCAGCGGCTCTGTGAGCGATGTGCGGTATGAGCCAAATAGCAATCCATTCTCTTCATCCAATAGGGTGGTGGATTCTCTTGCCAATAATTTCTGCATGATCGAAATGTTAATATCTTGTTTCGATTGCTTTCCAACTTTTGTCGGGTCTGAATGTGCCAGATATGTGCCGGTGCTGTTGACAAGGAAGAATGTATCTCCGCTTGATATGCTCATCATGTCTACTGCAATTTCAACCATTTTGTCTGGTTCAACTTGCAGGCGGGTGTGGTAGAGACGCGCGTGATCGCGCATCACTTCGAGCTGCGCAGTAATAATATTTTCACGCGCTTGCCTTTGCATGAACATAAAGACAACGATGATAGGGATCAACGCTAAAATTAAAAACCAGAAAATTACTCTCCAGGTAATTGAGCCTCTTAATTGGGTCA
The DNA here is from genome assembly GCA_022729775.1 of Anaerolinea thermophila. Lineage (GTDB taxonomy): Bacteria > Chloroflexota > Anaerolineae > Anaerolineales > Villigracilaceae > Villigracilis. The sequence goes on from DZBA01000002.1 coordinate 32,383, forward strand.
CGGTTTACCTCTATACATCGCCGGTGCTTCTGGTGGAAACATTCGACCTGATTTGTGTGGCGCCAATGCTGATCTCCGCTTCCTTAAGGTCGAATATTTTTCGTAATTCGGCAGCTGCTGTACGAGCCACTGATTCGATATCAAGCGTTTCGCGCACGTGGGATGAGAAAGCCGCAATCATTTTGTCGCGTAGCGCGTTTTTCTGGGCTTCATCTACCAGACGGCTGTTCTCCAACGCCAGAGCCACCTGTTCTGCAATTTTTTCGATTAAGACTCGTTCGCGTTCTGACCATCCAGTGACAATGCCTTTTCTTCGTAACTTGACCGCGCCGATGTTTTGACCATGTAAAATCAATGGCATTGTCAAGTCATCTTCGCTATTTTCGGTTTTAGGGTGAAAGATGGGACGCACGCCCGCCGGGGTATATTGATACGCAGGCGTATGACGGCTCGTTAATTTTGACCATGTCTCACGCGCCTGGAAGGAAATGCTGGCATCCAGTTGATTGGCAAGGCTTTTGGTTTCATTGAGCAAGCGCACGTTGTCAATTGAAATTGCCGCAAGGTCTGCAAGGATTTGCATGACTTCGGCGTTTTGCGAACTGAACGCGTTTGGTTGGTCTGAATGGACATCCAATATTCCGATGGCTTTGCCGCGCGTGGTCAGGGGTAGTGTCATGCGCGAACGTGTGCGCGGAAAATTTGCGTCGGCGGTGAAACTTTCGCTATTTGCATCTGAAATAATGTGAAAGTGCTTTTGGTCCACTACAATATAAAATGGGTTTCTCCGGTCAGGCTCGATGTGAAATCCCTGCCCAACCAATTCTTTGCCAATCGCAGAGGAAGACGCTTGCAGGAATGCTGTTTTTTTATTTTCATCAAGCAAATATAACCCGATGTGGTAATAACCAAATTGTTCTGCTGCCAGCCTGGGCAGCGTATCCATGAGGTCGGTGACATTTTCGATTTCAGCAACTTCGCGCGCAACAACAGCAGAGGCGTGCATTTGCTCCGTCTTTATTTCGAGTTCGTTTGTGCGTTCGCTCACCTTTTCTTCGAGGGTCGTGCGATCTTTAACTACCGCCTCGAAAATTTCCTGACGTTTTTGGATAACTTTCACAAATTCTTGCTTCAATTTGTTGATGGCAGCCGCAAGGACAATACCGGGGAGCAATAAATCAATTGAATACACAACCCAGTTGATGGCTGAAATGCTTTCGCCAGTTGCGGGATTAAGCGCGTTGATTTGATATATTCCTGTTTGCTGCAAGGTTGCGATAGTGATATAAGTGACAGCGCTTAATACAATTGCCGCAATATCAGCGCGGTTGTCAAATAATAAGCTTGCCATAACAATAAAGGTCAAAAAGAAAACGCTGCTATCAACCCAAGGTCCCCAAGAGAGGACAATGTTTAACCCAACGATGAATAAAATTGCGAGAAATGTATAAGACCGAATTGCATACGTCGCCGGGAGCGCTGTAATTAAAAATAAAACAATATACAGCCCCACAAATAGAATGCGCGCAACAGTGGTGGCAGTTGGAAATGAGACCGCAATTAAGGCAACGCCCACAATGGAAGCAATTTGGAGGATGGTTAAAATAAATTGTTCGCGCCACTTTGTGTAATCATAGGCTGAATCAGCAAAAACTTCCTCTGATTTGAAATTGGAGAAGGCAATACGGCTATTCATTTTTGCCATCCATGGAAATTTGAATTTCAACTTCCGCAGCTTCCAATGCGCGCCCTAACTCACGCACGGTGGTTTGCAAAATGCTTTCCATCGTTGTAGAAGACCACACTTTTGAGATGATTTCGTTGGCGAGTCTTTCACGCGATGCGATTGCCTGGCTTTCTTCGACAAGGCGGGCATTTTCCAGCGCGAGCGCCGCTTGTGTTGCGACTGATTCAATGATGTTCCTTTGCTCTGTCGTCCATACGTCGCGTCCAGCCATGTCAATTTGACCGATGATTTGGTCTCTTAATGACAGCGGCACCGAGATTTCGTTGACATCGCCTTCTTTATCGCCGAGGAAATATTCCATACGTTGTTCTGAAGCAAGCGATTGCCATGCGCCTTGTAAATATTGGCGTTGGGTGGCGCGCATTTCAGCAAGGTTGTACTGCGCTTCGGTGTATAGCCGCGCGTTTTCCAACGCAATGGCAACTTCGTTTGCCATATTTTGATATGTGTCCGCGTCTTGCATGGCAAATGCAAGTTCTTTTGTAGATTGTAATTCCAGCGCGCCGATGGTTTGTTCGCCTACGGCAAGAGGCATCACAATTTGTGAGCATGTATAAGGCAGCAGGGGATTATCAAAGCGGATGGGTTCTTCTCCGCTATCCAGCGCGATGCGTACCTGACGGGTGCGTATTGCGGCGCTGATGATACTTTTCCCTTTCAAGTCTACGCGGTGTTTATTTTCACGCAATACTTTGCCGGCGTCCCCGGTCGCTTCTTTGATATATGCCCATTGTCCTGCTGAGTCTGTTAAATAAATAGCGGTGAAGTAACACTCAAACTCATCTCCGATGAGGCGCGTGGCGCGCGCCAAAAGCTCGTCGGGGTTGAGGATGGAGGCAATGGTTCGTCCAATTTCATTGACGCGCCTTAATTTGATTGTGCGTTCAGCGACTTTGCTCTCAAGTTTTGCGCGCTCGTTATTCAGGTCGTTAAGCGTTTTGTCAACTTGTTCTTGCGCTGTCAAGAACGCCTGCTCCAGCTGTCGGAAGCCGAGAATAATAACAACGCTAAACATGACAATTGCCATGACGCCGCTGACCCAGTCCTCTACTTTTGCTGTAATGGCATTTTCTGAAAAGGGTATTATCTGCCCTGTGTGAATTAAGACGCCTATGATTATCACGCTGACCGCATTTCCTCCCAAAACATAAAAGCCAATTTTGGGCGAGAACAGCATGGTGGCAAAGACGGTAATCCCCAGAAAGAAAATAATTGCATCCCCAAGGATGCTGTAACGGATAAGTTCGCTCATTCCAATTACGTATAAGGCAAAAAGAAAAATCGTAATGCGGACCTCATACGAAAAGCGAATAAAGGTAACTACTACTGTGGCGGCGTAAGCGGCGATAAAGGTTGCGTCCAGAACGGGGTTGTCCGACACGTTGATGGCAGGAAGTAAAATGAGCGCGCCAAATATAAGCGTGCCGACCAAAAGCGGCAGCACAAATTGTTCGCGCCAGTTTTTGTATACGGTACGCGTTGTTTCTTTTGGGTCAAAGGCTTGGCTGGTAGAAAGTTTGCCCTGCATAAGTTAAGCGCCTTCTTTATTCTCTGGTTTTATGTGAATCTTGGCATACTGCGCCCCAGTGATGCGCGTCAACTCGCTGGCTGTGGTGAGCATAATGGATTGAATATCCGTAGACCTGCGAATCTTGGTGCTAATATCGTAAATCAATCGCTCTCGCTCTGCTTGGATGCGAATCTGTTCCAACAGGCGCGCGTTTGCAATAATTGCCGCCAAACTGCCGCCAAGCGTGCCGAGCATTTCCTCATCGTTTTCAGTGTACGCATCCACTTGTTCGCTTTCTACATTGAGAACGCCAAGCAGCTCGTTGCGATAGACGAGCGGAATTGCCAGTTCAGACCGTGTGTTGGTGCTGATCTGGGAATAGCGCGGGTCGGCGCTGACATCATTGATGCGCAATGATTTTTTGTGCAACGCCACCCAGCCGATAATGCCGCTGCCGATTGCAAATTGATTTTGCGTTACATCTTCCGCGTAACCTAAAGCGGCTTTAACCTCGAGAATTTTCTTCTCGCGGTCTGCCAGCAGAATAATGATGCGGTCGCCGCCCAGGGTGACTTGCAATCCGCTAACCGCGTTTTCCAGCGCTTCTTCCAACGTTGTGCCGGAAGCTACGGTGGTGGTGATGTGGTGAAGCAGGCGGTGTTGCGAGAGGTGTTCCTGTGTTTCTGCAAACAACTCGGTGTTGACTACCGCAACCGCCATTTGGTCAGCGAGAATCCGCAAGCTGCGCAGGTTGTCTTCGGAGAATGCGTAAGGCTTTGTGCTTTGCACGTCCAGCACGCCGAGAATCCGTTCGCTGACCTTTAGGGGAATTGCCGCTTCTGCGCGCGTTTCGGGGAAAAGGGGATTGGCGTAGTAGGTCACATCTTTGGCAATATCGTTGACCACCAGCATTTCACCGCTGTTGCTTACATATCCAACAATGGACTTTGATCCAACACCGATTTTGTACCCTGAACGTTTCATTTGGGTGCCTTCTTCGCCTGTTGCTTCGCGGATGACAGCAAATTCACCGGGAAGGTCATGCAAGAAAACGGATGAGTGATAGAAGTTGAAACGTTCACGAATCAAGTTGACGGCTTTAATCAAGAGCTCGTCAAGGTTGAGCGAGCCGCTGATGTCGCGCGCGATTTCCGCGGCTGTTTCCAGTTGAACAGCGCGGTGCTGGCTTTCGTTCAAAAGGTGCGCGTTATGAATTACACCGGCAACCTGGCTGGTGATGGTGGTAAAGAATCTCAGGTCGTTTTCATCGAAGGCAAATTCTTTTTCGGTGTCTTGAAGTATCAATGCGCCGATTGGTTTGTTTTGCACAAGCATGGGCGCGCCCATCCACGAACGTGCTGGTTTGCCAAATACCTTTGCTCCCAGTTCCGCGGCTTTTCGCTCTGTATCCTGAATGAGCATTAAGGGTTGCTGCGTGTGAATTAATACTGAGATCAAACCTTCGCCGAGAGGGAAAGGTTCAATTTGTTGTAACTGTTGGTCTTCATAGTGAAATGGGACGCTGATTGAATTGCTTTTCTCGTCATACAACGCAATGGTCATGTTGTAATCGCCAATAATGATTTGTATCTTCTGGTGCAGCGCCTTGAAGAAGCTTTGTAAATCTGAAGATGTGGCGATTGCTTCATTGATGGAGGTAAGTGATTCCAACTCGCGGAGGTGTCTTTCTGTTTGTTGTACCGCGCTTGTTTTTTCCAGCGTGGCGGTCATGAGGTCTGCAAGGTTGGTATAAGGCTGCATGAAGGTGGCGGTTAGCTCGCCTGTTTTCATGCCGATCATAACAATGACCGCAAGTTTTCCGTTTTTCTTGACAGGTAAATATGAAACGCTGGTTAATTCCAGTTTTTGCGCAATGGTCTTTAATGCGGCTGGACTTTCATACTGGTTGGGAGTGGTAATAACAAGCCCGTGTGAAAGATATGTTTCAAGTTCTTCGATATTAATCGGACTGTGCTTGGGCAGCGCAACCATGGGAGCATCACCGCGCGTTTTATCCGAGTAGGAGAATATTTCGATCTGCTGGTCTTGTACGCGGAATAAAATGATGGGGTAGGGAGCTTCTGCGAGGATTTGGCTTCCGATTTCAAAGATTTCATTTTCGGTGTTTGCTTCGGCTACCAAACGGCTTGAGCGATAAAGGCGTGAAAGCTCTTCAAAATTAACCTGACTCATTTCTGTCAGGTGCGCAGATTGCACAGCAATTGCCAGTTGATTGGCAAGTGTTTTCAGCATGGAAACAGTTTCCGGGCTGAAGGCATTTGGCTCTACGCTTTGCACATCTAAAATCCCCAATACCAGATTCCCGATGGAGATTGGCACAGTTGCTTCTGACCGAGTCTCTGGCAGCAGGTCATTTTTCATGTGGAACTCGTCTGTAGAAACATCAGATGCCACACGCGCCTGATTATTAGCGCTGACCCATCCCATAATGGATGAAGACCCTACCGTCAGCCTGTATTTCTTTTCATTCATTCCAGAAGTTGCCGCGCCATAGCCGGACTTGAATTCAAGGTATCTGCCGCTGCGTTCCACCATAAAGATGCTTGCCTGATAGAAGCCAAATTGTTTTACAAGCAATTCAACAGTTTTCTCGAACATTTCATCAATGTTTGAGAGTGTTGCAAATTGTTGCGCTGCTTCCGCGGCAGTTTGTAGCTGGCGGGTACGCTCGTCCACTTTTTGTTCCAGTGAACGATAGGCGTTGCTGAGGTCGTCTGCCATGCTGTTGAAAGAAGTGGCAAGGACGCCCACTTCATCGTTGTTGATTATTTTCGCGCGCTGACTCCAATCGCCTTCCGCAAATTTGCGCGTAATGTCCGAAAGGGAATGAAGCGGTTTGATGACGCGGTTGATGCCAAACACCAACACAAAGGCTGTGGCAATTAACGTGCCAATGGTAAGCGCGATGGTGAACGGCGCAAGGCTGGTGATTTGACCATAGATTTTATTTTCTGTAACTTCCATCACGACGCCCGCTTGCATGGCGGGCAGCCACTGAATTTGGGCAAGCGCCATACTCCCATCTGGCGTGTAGACGTCCAGCGCGACAGGGGTTAATGTGTTTTCTTCGATAAGTTGGTCAATCTTTTGGGAGAGGTTGATTGCCGATGGCGAAGCCGAAGTCAAAATCTGAAACTCGCCTGTTTCTGGGTTGGTATATACAAAGCGGTCATTCGGCAGGACAAAATATGTTTTGGCAAGCGGGCTTAACCCATTAATGGGTTGGGTCATTTTTTGCAGGTTTTTACGCTCAGTGATGCCCACGAGCATCCCAAGCGTTGAGCCGCGCTCTGTTGTATAGTAATAGGACGTGATAAAGACAAATTGGTCTTTGAAGAAAGGCTCAACCCCGTATAAGGCGCGGGAATGAATCTCATCCGAAACCGGCTTAAAGACAGCAGGGTCAACGGTTTTTCCCTGCCATTGCGGATTGCTCGAAATCTTGATGTTTCCTTTTGGGTCTATCAAGAGAAAATGGTTGAAGGTAGGGGTGTTTTCCCTCGCGTTGATGCTATCGAATTCGGATAGAAGGCTGTTGCGAATCTGTTGAAATTGCGCAAGGTGCTGTGGGTTGGCATGCAAGCCAAGCTCGATCAATAGGTTGAAATCGCTGCTGCCCAGCAATTGTTCGAACTGGTATTCCTTGTTTGCAACTTCTTCGTTAATTGTGCGGACTTGCGTGGTCAGCAGGTCTTGATACTGACTTACAGCCTGATCCCTTAAGAGCGTGCGCGCGCGAAAATAAGCCGCACCCGCCATTAATGCGAAGGGTATAAACGTAAAGATTAAGAGCGTTCTTACAAGCGTGCCTGCCAGACTGCCCTTGAATCTTTTTTTTGTCATGTCGAGCGTGGGCTTCGTTTGAGAGGTTGTCATTACAGGGGGTTAACTATATTCCCAGACAGGTTCTCCATTCAATATGCGGCGGATCTGGTCGGGGAATCGGTCAGGGTCAAGGGGTTTGCCTAAAAAGCCGTCGAACCCTGATGCTTTCGCCTTTTCCATTTGTTCCTGGCTGGATTCAGCGGTAACGGCGATAATCGGCACATTTTTGAAACGTTCTGAGGCGCGGATTTTTTTCAGCGCGCCGTAGCCATCTTCGTATGGCAGGCGGATGTCCATGAGAATCAGGTCAAGGCGCGGAAGGGTATCCGCGTATTCAACGACTTCATAACCTGATGTTTTCCACTCACAATGGATACCCAAATACCCAAGCATGCGCGCGATCAAAACGAAGTTGGAAACGTTGTCTTCTACGACAAGCACTGCCGCGTCCTTCGGAATGGTCGGTTTGCGAATGGGTTGGGTATCTGATACAGCAGGCGTTTGATCAGCCATTTTGTCTCCTTGTGACGATACGCTCGATTTGCATTCCGAGCGTGTCAATGTCTATTGGTTTTTGGATGTAACCATCGCATCCCGCGTCGAGCGATTTTTCGCGGTCGCCGCGCATAACATTGGCGGTAACAGCAATGATCGGTATCTGTGAAAATCTATCCATCGCTTTGATTTTGGCTGTTAATGTATAACCATCCATATCGGGCATGTTGATATCCATGAGGATAATATCAATGCCGCCAGCTTCAAGCTTGTCAAATGCCTGATTTGCATTAACAGCTTCAATAACAGAATATCCTTCCGCGCTTAAAACTCTGCGAATCAGGTTTCTGTTATCGGGATTATCTTCAACGTATAGTATAGTACCTTTTTCAATATCTGACATCATGTTACATTTCTCCAAGCCGAATTTTACATGTAGATATATCTACCTACATGACAGCAACCTTACAAATCGTGTAACCAAAAGGTCGAGGGCGTTGCCCTCGACCTCATTAGAGCGGGTGATGGGACTCGAACCCACGATATCATGCTTGGGAAGCATGCGTTCT
>DZBA01000078.1:0-7246 GCA_022729775.1 Anaerolinea thermophila
GGATTGGATGCTGGTCTGCACGCGCTGGATGTGATGCCGGTCATCCGCTTCGCTGCCGCTGTGACATTCGCTCCCGCCGCAGGATTCTTCCACAACCGATAAATCCGATGGATTGCTTCCGCCGCGCATGGAACTGTGCGCCAGATCCGCGTCGAGGGCAAGCCGTTCCCCGCCGTGACAAATGACGCAGCCAAAAGATTCAACCGGGTGCGAGGCGCTGATCTCTGGCAAGTCCGCGTGACAGGTGAGACAGTATTCCGCTTCGTTGGTCAAGGTTGGCGTAAGGGGAATTGGCGCGGGCTGGCGCGAATCCTGCCACCAAAGGAAAACCAGCGCGAAGAAAAAAATTCCAGACGCGAGCAAAAATCCAAAGTTGAAGGGTGAAGGTTTTTCAGTTTGCATTGGCAAGCAGGGTGAGGATGATTACAGCCAGTGAGACAAGCCCAACTGTGACTTGCGCCGCGCGGCTGGATTTTGGAAACCACGTTCCGATTTCATGTTTGGCGGGCTTGGGAAAGGCGTAAGGAATGAGCGCAAGCAGGGCAAGAACGCCCAGCGGAATTAAAACTCCAAAGAGAAATGGGTCGCCCCATTTGAGCATTTGCTGCACCCAAAGGAAGAACCACGGCGCGCGCGTTTCGCCTGTAAGCGCGGATACTTCGGTCATGGCGGGCGCAATGGGCGCGGGAAAAATGACCGATAAAAGAATCAGCGCAATGCCCGCTATGAACATTGCCAATATTTCGCGTTGAACTAATTCATTGCGCGAGATGCGCTCATGGTCTGCGCGGACATCCGGCGGTGGGACGGCAATGCCGCCATCGCGCCGCACGCGGAAGGCGTGCCAGACTCCCATAATGACAGCGACGATGCTCAAGCCAAAGATGTGCCATGTATAAAATCTTACCAACGCGCTCGAGCAAACTTCCCCGCCGCCGGTTGCAATGCGAAAGAGAAAATCCCCAACCAGTGGAATGGTTTTGATTAAGTTTGTGCCGGTCAATAATGGGTAGCAAATATCCACATCCCAGCGCAGGATGTAACCGGTGAAGTCAAGCAAGATGACGAGGATAAACAGTCCCAAACCGAGCAGGTAATTAAATCGGCGCGGAGAACTGTAGGCGGCGGTGAATATCACGCGCAGAAGGTGAAGCGCGGAGATCATCACAAGCAGCTGCGCCGACCAGTAATGCAGGTTGCGAACCAGCCATCCCAAAGGGACGTGATAGGCAATCGCCTGAACCGAAAGGGCGGCTTCTTTGGGGTTGGGAATGTAGTAGAACATTTCCAACATGCCTGTCAAACCGGCAACAAGCATCAGGAAAACCGCCATGCCGCCCGCGCCCAGCGTGTGACGCCAGCGCGCTTGCGCGGCTGGAATGGTCGGCGGGTGCAGGTGATGGAAGAAAGAGGGACGCATAAAAATCTAACGCGAGACCTTTGCCCGCATCACATATTGATTCACCGCGCCAAAGCGATATTTGTATTCTTCATCGCCGCGCATGAAGTCGAACTCGGCGCGTTTGTTTTCACAACACCATTGAATGACATACGTCAACAAAACCCAGCCGGGAGAAAGCTCCATAAAGTTGCGGTCAACCCCGGCGTTGTATCCCCATAGTTTATTGTCATAATCGAAGTTGAGCGCGGCGGCGATGCGCTGCCCATCCGCTTCGAGGAAGGCGAGCCACAGCCAGCCGTTCTGATGCGCGGCGCGGATGATTTCACGCATTTGAGTCCGCATGGGTTCTTTCAAAAAACTTTCTTTGTTTGGGTCTTGCGCCATGAGATGCAGGAAAGCGTCAATTTCGGATTCGACGTCGCGCATGTCGGAGATGTACCAACGCACGCCGCGTCCGCTTTCTTCGGCGCGGCGAGTCTTGCGGCGAATTTCATGGCGCTGTTTCTTTTCTACCCGCGCGAGATATTCTTCAAAATCGCAGTTGAGCGGGATGCGCGGGGTGGGACGATACATCTCTTCGTGGTGTGTCCAATTCCGCGCGGCTGCTTCCGCTTTGAGCAGGGGGAGCGTCGCGGAAGAATCGGGCAGGTTGTACCAATCGAGACTGGGCAGGTTTTGCGCGGATATAAAATCCAGCAATCCCGCAAGGAATCGCGCGTGGTCTTCTTTGCGCGTGATGAGGTCGAGATAATCTGAAATCTCGATGCTGCCGACCAATAAAAGCGCGGGTTTGTTTTCGTACTCAGAGATGAACAAGGGCGCAATGCCGATGAGTTTTTCATCTTCGTGCGCGCTGACCAAAACCAGCCGCGCATCCTGCCACTCTCCGCCGCCGCGATGCAGCCACCATGCCTGTTGATATTCATAACGTAAAAAGGGAGTGTTGCTAACCGCTTCCTGTAAAAGGTTGTTCCACTCCTGCGCGTTGAATTCTAAAAAATTATTGTGAATTGTGTATTTCATAGGCGTAGAATTTTACCAGTATAATGATAGTGATTATGCCTCTCGACCTTACATTATTGCCCCTTTATCGAATCAACGGACAGGAACAGGGAAACCTGCCCGGTCTGCTTGCGTTGATGCCGCCGCCAAACGCCGCGCGTGGACGCGAGCGCGATCATTTGATTGTTTATTTGCTGCTTGCAGGAAACGCAAGTTTTTCAACCAGCGAATATTTGCAGCTCGCGCAGGATGTCGGCAATGCTTTCTATCAATTTCCCGGCGCGTTGACCAGCGCCATGCGCGCCGCCGCCGACAACCTGAATAAGACCCTGCTCGAAAGGAATGTGGAATCCGGCGCGCAGGGACAGTTTGCCGTCGGCTGGCTGACTCTTGCCGCGCTGCGCGATTCGCAATGCACGCTTTCGTTGAGCGGTCCCGTCCATGCCTATTGGTTTGGAAAAAATGAAACCCGCCACATTCACGAACCGGCAGTCTCCGGTAAGGGACTCGGTTCAAGCCAGACCCCGCACATTCATTACGCCCAATTGAATTTGAGCGTGGGTAACCGTTTGCTTTTCGTTGGACGCGCGCCGGAAGAATGGTCTTCCGCGCTGGACGATCCCACGCCTTCTTCATTAGATGCCACGCGCCGCCGCCTGCGCACGTTGACCAGCGCGGACTTGAACGCTGTGTTGATGCAGACAACAGAAGGCAGGGGCATATTGCATTTGCTCGATGGGATGGGCGAAGCCAAAGAGTTGAAGACGGAAGATAAGCCCGCGCAGCCCTCCCCGGACCCGCAGCCGAATCCTCCGCGCGGAGATGAATCTGCGTCCGCGCACGTTGTCCAACCGGCGGCATATCAAACCGAATCGCACACAAATCCGTTGGTGAGTCTGCCGCGCAATACAGGCGCGCGCGATTTTCCATCCTCGATTCCCAGAATTACAACGCCATCCGAACCCGAACCGGAAGAAGAAGCGCAAGAAGAAGTTCGGGATGTGGAAACGCCCAGCGCGCCCAAACCCGCTCCGCCCCCGAAGGTGAGGCGGCATGAACGTCCCGAATGGACGCGCCAAACGGCAAAGGTCATCGCGTTGTTGATTCAAGGCACGCGCCGCGCGCTCACTGCGTTGGGCGGGCAGTTGAAGATTTTCATTCCGCGCCTGCTGCCGACTTCGGAGTCAAATGACCCGCTTTCGATTTCTACGGCGATGATGTTCTTCATCTCACTGCTTGTGCCGCTGATTGTGGTGACGGTTGCGAGCGTGGTGTATTTGCGCTATGGACGCAGCCTGCAATATGAAGCGTATCTTCGTCAGGCGCAGGAAATGCGCGCGCAAGCCGTTGCTTTAACCGACCCTATCGCGCAGCGTAAATCATGGGAAAATGTTTTGCTGAATGTGGATATTGCCAACTCGCACCGCCAAACATCCGAAACGCTTGCGCTGCGGCAGGAAGCGGAAATCAACCTCGATAAGTTGCTGGGCATTTCGCGCTTGCAATTCAGTCCCGCGTTTAGTAACAATTTGGGAATTGACATCAGCCGCATGGCAGCCAGCGAGTTCGACTTGTTCCTGCTCAACGCGGCAAATGGCGAGGTATTGCGCGCGCAGCCGACCAGCAACGGGCGCGGCTTTTTGCTCGATACCGCGTTTGCCTGCAAGCCGGGACAATATGGAAACTATACCGTCGGTCCGCTGGTGGATATTCTCGCGCTGCCGCCGTTGAATTCCATCAACGCTTCGCTGCTTGGCATTGACGCGACCGGCAATCTTTTGTACTGCTCGCCGGGGCAAGTGGCGCAGGCGATTCCGCTCCCCACGCCGGATACGAACTGGGGGCGCGTGACCGGCTTCGCGCTCGAAGGCGGCAATCTATATGTGCTGGATGCGCCCGCGCGCGCTGTTTGGGTATATACTGGAAAAGACGGGACATTCATTGACCGCCCTTATTTTTTCTTCGGCGGGCAAACGCCTGAAAAACAAGATGTGATTGACCTTGCCGTTTCTGGCGATGACCTGTTCATGCTGCACGCGGACGGGCATCTTTCCACTTGTTTTTACAGCCGCATCGAAGCCAAGCCTACGCAATGCCAGGATCCTTCGGTTTTGAAGAATCCTTTCGCGGCATATCAGGATATTGATTTATTTGGCGCGGCGCATTTCACGCAGATTTTATTTGCCATGCCGCCGGATTCTTCCATCCTTTTATTGGATGCAGACTCGCAGGGCATTTTGCGTTTTTCGCCGCGCGAGCTGGAACTGCAAAACCAGTTCCGCCCGGCAACGCATACCGAATATCCCGTCCAGCCGGGACCTGTCGCCGCAATGACGATTGCCTTGAACCATGTCGTTTATATCGCCGTAGATGGACAGGTTTATTTTTCAACCAATATGCCGTAGACAAAGGAGATTCCATGCCCGGTATTTTTGAGGAATTTTGGAAGTTATTTAGACCCGCAAAATATCCGCAAGACAGCGTGACCGAACCCGCAACCATCACCCAAAGCAAGGCGCTGTTGTTGGTCTACGATCCCATCATGGATGCGTCCACCGGCGTTACGCTTTCACAGCAAATGAAGTGGTATCGCGTCACAGACTTGCTGACCGGCTTCATGGCAGATTTGCTCCAAACCAGCGGGGGCATGGCGCGTTATCAAATTGTTGAGCGCATTGACATTAGTGAATTCCCCGCCAAGACGGATGGTTTCCGCTATACGCCCAAAACATACATGGATGTGCTGCGCGGGACAGCCTCTCCGCACATGCCGCAAGAAGTGAATTACAACGCCATCCTCAATCAATATAACATCTTGAAGCATGTCGCCAACGGCACCGTTGACGAGGTGTGGGTTTTCGGATTCCCGCACGCGGGCTTTTATGAATCCATCATGGCGGGACCAGGCGCGTTTTGGTGCAACGCGCCCGCGCTGACGAACACCTCTGCCAGCAAGCGGCGTTTTGTCGTCATGGGATTTTCTTTTGAAAGATATATCGGCGAAATGTTGGAGGCTTACGGTCACCGCGCGGAATCCATTATGGAAAAGACATTCGCCAAAACTACAGGCAATGCAAACCTATGGAAGCGTTTTGTCCGCTACGAAAAGACCTCGCCGGGTAGAGCCGCCTGCGGCAATATTCACTTTGCGCCCAACAGTCAACAAGATTACGATTGGGGCAACCCAACGCCCGTGGTCAGCGAGTGTTATGACTGGCTGCTCAATTTTCCCGACTTCAAAGGCGATAAGCGCATCGTCGCGGATTCGGAGTGGGGCAGCGGCGACATACGCGGTCATCACAAATGGTGGTTCAACCACTTCCCGCGCGTGGCAGGACGTAAAAACGGAATCCACAATAACTGGTGGCAGTATGTGGTCAATCCGCAATTGGTGATTTTGTAAGGAATTCGATCCTTCGCGTGAATAGCGCAAATCATCAAATAATCTTCTTTTGACCGGGAGTTAATCCCTCCCGGTGGCTTAAAGTAATCTTTCCAGACTAACATAATTGTTAAGCTTGCCCTGTCTGTAGGCTTGATTTTCTCTTGTAAATTTTTGGTGTACAGTGTAAAATGGACACATCTCGGTGACCTTCCGGGAAATTCATGAAGAAAGGAGATTATCCAAAATGTTATTCGCCCCCAAAGAAAAAGGTCAGGGACTTGTTGAGTATGCGCTGATCCTTGTTTTAGTAGCCATTGTCGTTATTGCGGCATTAATGATCCTCGGACCATTGATTGGCAATGTGTTCAGCACAATCAACTCCAGCCTCGGTAGTTTCTAGGCTTTAGTCTGACCAAAAAAGTCCCGTCGCAAGGCGGGACTTTCTTATTGAATCGCGGGCGGGGGAAGTTTATAATTCAAGAAATCATATTGAACAGGATGTTTTCTATGCAAACAGAAACGATAACCCAATCTGACCACTTTCGGTGGGTGGATTTAATTCGCGCGCTTGGCGCGTTTCTGGTGGTGCTTGCTCATGTTGAATTTTCGGGATCAGGCGCGGGGGTGGTGGGAGATTTTTATTATGCCCTCACGCGCGCGGCGGTTCCGCTTTTCTTCATCGCAAGCGGATACCTGCTGCTCTCGAAAAACGAATCATACATTGATTTTTTTCGTAAACGCGCTGTCAAGGCATTTGTCCCGTTTTTTATTTGGTCTGTTATTTACCTGTTGTGGCATCAGGAGGGCTTTGATAAGCCAGTATTGGATATTGTCAAGTCTTATTTATATAAAATCGTGCGCGGTCCGCGCGAGAGTCATTTATGGTTTTTTTATGAATTATTTGGGCTTTACCTGTTTACGCCGGTATTGCGGGTTTATCTGCAAAAAGCGGAACGAAAAGACCTTTTCTATTTTTTTATCGCGTGGTTCTTGTTGACGCCAGTAGCGCGATTAATTCAGGCATTTACGCCTGTTCAAATCGGATTCGTTTATTATTTTCTTTGGGGAACCATTGGGTACTTCCTGTTCGGTTATATGACGGGCGTGTTGGGAATTAATAAATTTCACCAGCGTATTGCATGGGGCATCTTTATCGCCT
This sequence comes from Anaerolinea thermophila, assembly GCA_022729775.1. Taxonomy (GTDB): domain Bacteria; phylum Chloroflexota; class Anaerolineae; order Anaerolineales; family Villigracilaceae; genus Villigracilis. The sequence continues at coordinate 6,949 of DZBA01000078.1, forward strand.
TTTTGGTTGTCACCACCGCCGGGTTGTTTCTAAATAAATACAAGCATTGGGACACTCAATATTTTGGCGATTATATCAGCGTGAATGTTGTGGTCATGTCGTGCGCGCTTTTTGTCGCATTGTATAACGTGAACATTCCTGACCGCGCGTACCGAATTATCGCGCCATTAAGCCGCGCCAGCTTTGGTATTTATCTTGCGCATGTAATTGTTATGACGGAAATCTTTTCCACGCCGCCGTTTTCGATATTGCCAGAGATCGGCTCTGCAATTTATATGATTCCGTTTTTGGGCTTGTT
>DZBA01000078.1:7346-12132 GCA_022729775.1 Anaerolinea thermophila
TCTGAAAACTTGATGTGAAAATAAAAAGCCCCGAAGATTTTACTTCAGGGCTTTGGGTTTAACTGTAAGCCATCTGCTCAACTTCGATGATGCGTTTGCGCGGCTGGCGTTTTACGATCTTCTCGGCGGCAATGCGTTCCCGCCGGTTGTGCGCATTGCGAACGATCAACTTCATAAATTTGGTGTGGTCTGTGTGTGGGTCATTAAGCAGCGAAAAATCTGCCGAGCCCGGTTCATGCGGCGGGTAAAAGATTCCGCAGTTGGGGTTGATTTCCAGCATGTGAATTGTGCCATTGGCATCCATACGATAATCGCAGCGGGCGTATCCATTGCCGCCCAATTCCTTGAAGACGCGCATGGTTTGTTCGCGCAGTATCTTTTCGATTTTGGGGTCATTTACCACTGCCACGGACATTTTTTCGTATTCAACCCATTTCATTTCATAATGCTTAAAAGATTCCCCGCTCGGGAAGATGAATTCCACTGGCGTGAATGTAATCGGCTTTTTCGGCTCGTCCGGATTCTCTGCAATGAGGCAGGTGAATTCGCGTCCTTCGATGAATTCCTCGACCAATGCGCGCCCAAATTCCTCGATTTCCAAATTGAGCTGCTCGCGCAATTCTTCGATATTTGTCACGCGCGACTTGCGGCGAATGCCCACGCTGGCATATCCGTGCGGTGGCTTGACCAACATCGGAAACTTCAAGCGCTTTACAACTTTCTCGGCGTCTTCCACGCGGTTGATGAATATCCAACTTGGCGTTGGCACAGAAACTCGTTTTGCGGCGTTCTTCATTTCGTCGCGGGTGGGGTCGAAGAATTTCGAATCCGCGCCGGTGAATGCGGCATTGTGTTTTTCAAGCGCATGGACAAGCGCAATGCCTGAGAGCGCATCATCGGGAGTGCCGTCGCATAAATTAATGAATGTGTCCACGCCTTCATCTATAAGATCGCGGATTTGTTTTTCAACGTTGGCTGGACCGACAAGATGCTGCTTCCAGCGATACCCCTTCATGTAAGGGGATGGGTCGTAAGGGATATCGTTTTCATCTGGAGTGCTTGATAATACGCAGATATACATTTAATTTTCCTTTGTTGTCTTTCTTGTTTATCATCAAGACCGTGCATGTTTGATTCGCTTTTTTGTTTTTACATCTTGATGCGTGTCATGTGAATTTATGATGTTGATTAATATAAAAAACATTATTATTCATATCCATTGTATCTAACAATTGGCTTATGTAAAGGTTTTTGAAGATGTTTTTATCTTAAAAAATTGAACATCGTTTTGTTTTGCTTTTTATAATTCCTTTAAGGTTGTTAAGGTTATTAAGGAACTTAAGGTTGTCAGGAATGCAGCCCTTTGTGCGCGCGATTCGATTGTTGCTGGGCGGACTGTCGCCGCGCTTGGTATAATCCCTCCCCTATGGATAAAAAGAAATATCACATCTGGACAGAAGGTTGTCAAATGAACGTTGCGGACTCGCAGCGGGTCGGCTCTTCGCTGGAACACCTGGGCTATGCCTTTACCGATAAAGCCGAGGAAGCGGATGTTATTGTTATGAATACCTGCGTGGTGCGCCAGTCTGCCGAAGACAAGGCGTATGGTCGTCTTTCTTCGCTTGTGCCGTTGAAGAAAAAAAATCCCAACCTGATTATCAATTTGATGGGATGTCTGGTCGGCGTGCGCGGCGCGGAAAAACTAAAGGCAAAACTCCCCTATGTGGATGTTTTCTCGCCGCCTTCGGACCCGGGTCCGCTGATTTCGCTTCTTACGCAGGGCGAAGTCCGCTCGCTGGAGGATGCCGAAACCACGCGCCGCTTTTTGACGATGGATGAAGAATTAACGCTGCCGGTCAATGAGCGCGGAAAATTGGTCAGCGCGCATGTGCCGATTGTATATGGATGTTCGCATGCCTGCACATTTTGCATCATCCCATACAAGCGCGGTGTGGAACGCTCGCGCCCTGTGGGCGATATTGTGGGCGAAGTGCGCTCGCTGGCGAAACAAGGCGTGAAGGAAATTACGCTGCTTGGTCAAATTGTAGACCGTTATGGCAAGGATATTCCCGACGGTCCGAATCTTGCCGCGCTTTTAAGAATCATCCACGAAGTCGAGGGTATCGAGCGCATTCGGTTTTTGACTTCGCATCCCAATTATTTCGATGACACGCTGATCGAAGCCATCGCGGAACTTCCGCGCGTGATGCCTCATATCGAATTGCCGATTCAAGCGGGGGACGATCAGGTGTTGGAAAACATGAAGCGCGGATATACACAGCAAAACTTCCGCGACCTTGTGGAGAAAATTCGCGCGCGGATTCCTGATTGTTCCATCGCAACGGATATTATCGTCGGATTCCCCGGCGAGACGGAATATCAATTTATGGAAACGTATCGCGTCCTGTCTGATTTGAAATTGGATGTGGCGCATCTCGCGCGTTATTCCATGCGCGAAGGGACGGTTGCCACGCGGCGCATGGAGGATAATATCAGCGAGGAGGAGAAGATGCGCCGCTTCCGCGTGTTGGAGGATTTGCAGGAGCAAGTCGTCGCGGAGATTAATCAAAAATATTTGGGCAAACCTGTGGATGTGTTATTTGAGGAGAAGGTGAAGAATCGCTGGCGCGGGCGCACGCCTACGAATAAACTGGTCTTTGTGGAATCGGACGATGATTTGCGCGGCAGGGTGATGCCTGTCACCGTCACTTGGACGGGTCCCTGGTCTATGCAGGCGACCATCCCCAAGGGTTGAGAGACCCTTGGGGATTTTTATTGATACACCGGCTCGACGCAGTAAATGGGCATAAAGGCGCGGTCGAATGCAGATTGAAGTTTTTGAAGCGTCTGCGCTGATTCGATGACTTCGGCGTGAACGCTTTCGCCGATTTCGCGCAGCGTTTGATCTTCTGCTTTTGCGAAATCTGCCATGGGGGTCCAGCCGAAAGCGTCGTTGCGCATTTCTCCGTCGCTGGTATCAGCCGCCACAATTGGCGCGGGATACCATGTGGGGCTTGGTTTGTAGTTTCTCATGGGGCGTTCTTTGGTTTGCTCGAACATGCATATTTTCATGAAGTCCACTTGTCCGGGATATTTTTTTGCTTCTGTGATGTACTTCCCGGACATCTTGTAACTGATGCGCAATGGTCCATACTTGGTTGCCCATGTAATTGTGACAATCGCCGCGTATTTTAAGTCGTCGCTGTCTGTGCCTGCTTGTATCCATTGATTGAACGTATCGGGGAAGTTGACTTCAAAATAATCTTCCAGTAAAACCGCGTGGACGCTTAAGATGGGAAATTGTTTGATGCTTTTTATTGACAGGGTTTTGAGTTTTCCATCCACAAGTTCGGCGGGATATAACGCTTCAAACATGCGCTTATCATTTTGGACGGTGACGAGCAAAAATCCGTTGATGACTTTTTGCTCGTCGCGCGTCACTTCATTTCCTTCTTGACGCGCAACTTCCGCGTTCAATTGTTCCGCTGTGACCGTGCCGGGGATGACCTGCCAATCATTTTTATCTTCGGAAAATTCTGTCAGGAAGCGCGCGCCCTCCGCTGAAGGCAAGTCCTTTAACATTTCTGTTGTAGGCGTGGCAATTGCCTGCGTTGGAAAATCCGCGCGGGTGGGGAGTATGTATGGCGTTTTGTTATAGTCCGTCGCAGACGTTTGCGAAACGCAGGAAGATAATAGCAAAGATGTAAATAGGATGACGTGTTTTATGTTCATAAATGTCCGTTAACCGAGATTTGGTAGGTGTGTTTGTAATATATGACTGATGGGATTATATACCCCGCGTGTCATTGCAAGTGATTTTTGTGAAGCAATCCGCTGTAAAAATAAACCTGCGGACTCCGTTTGGAATCCGCAGGTTGTTGCTTGCTTATCTATTCTCTTACTTCAATCTTTCCGCCACAATCTCCGCTACATCTTTGACCTGAATCTGGCTGTCTTCGTTTTTGCCAGCGTCCACCATCATCGTCAAGCAGAAGGGGCAGCCGACGGCGATGGTATCCGCGCCCGTGGCTTTGGCTTCGGCGAAGCGGGTTTCATTCACGCGCGCCGAGCCTTCCTCTTCTTCCTTCCACATCTGCGCGCCGCCCGCGCCGCAGCAGAATGACTTTTCGGAATTGCGCGGCATTTCGATGGTGGTCGCGCCTGTTGCGTGGAGCGTGGTACGTGGGGCGTCGGTGATCTTGTTATGACGTCCCAAATAACATGGGTCATGGAACGTAACCTGTAACTTGTCACTTGTAACTTCTAACTGAATCTTCCCCGCCCCAACCAACTCATTGATAAACTGCGTGTGATGAATCACTTCGTAGTTTCCGCCAAACGCGGGATATTCGTTCTTGATGGTGTGCAAACAATGCGGGCAGGTCGTGACGATTCGCACTTGGCGGGACGACCCCGTCACTACTTCATTCAATATCTCAACATTCTGCGAAGCAAGCCCGAAGAAAATATCTTCGCGTCCCGCGCGGCGGGCTGAATCGCCCGTACAAGATTCACTCTTGCCCAGCACGGCGTAGTTGACGCCTGCCGCGTTCAGAATTTTTGCAAAGGCTTGCGCAGTTTTCTGCGCGCGCGAGTCTGTCGCGGGGGCGCAGCCAACCCACCACAAAATTTCTGGTTCGGGATTTTGCTCGATGGTCGGCACGGTCATTCCCGCCGCCCATTTCATGCGGTCCGCCTGTGAGATGTTCCACGGGTTCATGTTGCGTTCCATGCCCTTGAACGCGGATTCCAATTGCTTGGGGAAGGAACTTTCCATCATCGAAAG